>CAZDIF010000074.1:3446-8992 GCA_964505365.1 uncultured Actinomycetota bacterium | reverse complement strand
GGCTCGACGGTCACGCCGATCGCGGCAACGTCGGCGACGTCGCCGGTGAACGCGTGGGCGGCGAGGCCGTCGTGCGCGTCGAACAGTCCCGCGGGGGAGGGGCCGTCGTCGTCGATGAGCCAGAGCTCGTAGACCTGGTCCTCCCCGAGCGGGGTCATGCCGTCGGCCAGGAACCAGCCCTCGCCGCGGCTGGCGGAGTAGACGACCCGGGCGACGCCGCCGTCGGGCATCTCCGCCTCCCACGTCTGCAGGTCCGCGGCGGCGACCACGTCGGTGACCCCCCGGCCCCCCTCGAGCTCGTCGATGCGATCGTTCAGGGTGCCAACGAGGATGGCCATGCCGACCAGGACCACGGCCATCACCGCGGCAGCCGGCAGCAGCAGGTGGTCCAGCCACGCGCGGCGGGCCGGTCCCCGGGACAGGCGGACCGGT
Organism: uncultured Actinomycetota bacterium; assembly: GCA_964505365.1. Classification (GTDB taxonomy): domain Bacteria; phylum Actinomycetota; class Nitriliruptoria; order Nitriliruptorales; family Nitriliruptoraceae; genus CAWCLK01. The sequence goes on along the minus strand of CAZDIF010000074.1, from coordinate 8,560 downwards.
GTGGGCTCACGCTCGGGCGCCGAGGCAGGCGGCTCCTGGCGCGTGCGCGACACCTCGCCCAGCACCGATGCGCGCAGGTGCGCGGGCGGCGGCTCGGCCGCGGCGGCGCCCAGCATCGCCGTCGTGGCGAGGAAGCCGTCGACCTCGGCGCGGCAGGACTCGCAGTCGGGCAGGTGCGCCTCGAACGCGCGGCGCTCCTCCTCGTCGAGGGCGTCGGCGGCGTAGGCGCCGGTCAGGCTGTGCAGGTCCGGGTGGGTCATGCCGGCACCACCCCCATGGCATCGCGTAGGCGGATGAGGCCGTCGCGGAGTCGGGTCTTGACGGTCCCGAGCGGCGTGTCCAGCAGCTCGGCGACCTCGCGATAGGTGTATCCCCCGTAGAAGGCCAGTTCGACGGCCTCGCGCTGCAGCGCGGTCAGGGTGTCGAGGGCGGAGCGCACCTGCTGGTGCTCGAAGCGCGTCTCAACATCCTCGGCGACCTGGTCGAAGGGGCGATCACGGTCACGGGAGCCGATCCGATCGGTGCGGTCCCGGGACGCCTGCTCCGACCGGACGCGGTCGACGGCCCGGCGGTGGGCCATCGTCAGCACCCAGGTTCGGACCGACCCGCGGGTCCCGTCGAAGCGGGCGGCTGTGCGCCACACCTCGACGAACACCTCCTGGGTGACCTCCTCGGCCTGGGCGGGGTCGCGGACCACGCGGCGGGTGACGCCGTGGACGTAGGCGGCCATGCGGTCGTACAGCTCGGCGAAGGCCTCCTCGTCGCCCCGGGCGATGGCCGCCATGAGGTCATCGTCGTCCACGCTGCCCGGGTCGGGGTTCGGGACGGCAGCCAGCCGGCGGTCACCGCGCTCGCCGGGCGGCGGGGTCGCGGAGGGTGTCATCGGTGGGTACTCACGGGAGGTGTTCCTCCGTGGTGAAGCGCCGGGGACCGGCGCGCGTTTCGCGGGCGGCATGCGCGGCGCGCCCCGAGCGTACGGGGCCGGCGACCCGGCCAGCACCTCGACCCGACGCGTTGGTCGCTCATCGGCGACGGGCACGCAGCGCGGCGACGCCGGCGAGCGCGAGGCCACCGAGGGCGGCCATGCCACCACCGGTGTGGGGCAGCTCGTCCTGCCCCGGCTCGGGGTCGGCCGCGGGCTCGTCGGCCCCCGGTCCGCTCGGGACGAACGTGCCCTCGGTGTCGCTGGGGTCGCTGGTGGTGTCCTGCGCCACGGCGGCAACGGGCACCGCGACGACGAGCACGGCCGTCGCGCCGGCGGTCAGCATCGAGCGAAACCTCATGTCGTTCCCCTCCCGGGGCCGTGGGGCCCCACTCGTGGTCGCCCGTGGTTCGGAGCCGGACGGCCCGTGTCGTGCTCCGACTCGTCGATCGTCCGTTGCGGGGTCACTCCACGACGATCGTGGCGACCATCGCCTTCTTGTGGATCCGGCAGAAGTAGGCGACCTCCCCCGGGTCGTCGAAGGTGATCTCGACCTCGTCGCCCTGGGTCGCGAGGGTCGCGTCGAACTGGTCCGGTCGCGGGTCGTCCGGGGTCCCGGCCGTGACCGTGTGGTCGACCGTGTCCTGGTTGACGAACGTCACGGTGGTCCCGGCGCTGACGGTGAGCTCGTCGGGGCGGAACAGGATGCCGCGCAGCTCGACGGTGTCGGGCGGCAGCTGGTCCTCGCAGTCGGTGGCGAAGGACGGGCAGGGCGTGGTCTCCCGCCCGGTGCCCGTGGGGGCCGTGTCGGTGGCGTCGGTGGCGCCGGGGCCACAGGCGGCGAGCGCCAGGCCGACGAGCGCGGGCAACAGGATTCGGCGGAGCATGCGTGACCTTCGGGGGTGGGTGTCCCGGCTGGTTCGTCGCCGAGACCCCCGAGGGTTGGCCGGTGGCCATGCACCCTCCGACCACGATCGGAGCAATCCGTCCCATGCGGGCCGTCGAACCACTTCCGACCAGCACCGCGGCACTCCCGCCCCGGTGACCTGAGGTCCCGACACACAGACGAACAAGGAGTTCCTCATGCGGCAGCTGCGACGCAGCCTGCGCATCGCGGGCGCCGGGATGGCCCTCACCCTCGGCCTCGTTGCCTGTGGCAACGGCGACACCACGGCCGACGAGACCCCGGCCACGGACACGACCCCCGCTGACGACGCCGACACCCCGACCGACGCGGACACGGGTGACGACATGACCGAGGCCGACGACACCCAGGCCGGCCCCAACAGCGGCGCGGCAGCCCTGCGCGCCACCCTCACCGCGGCCCTGCAGGAGCACGTCTACCTCGCCGGGATCACGGTGAACGAGGGCGTGACCAACGGCCTGGACTCGCAGGAGTTCGAACTGGCCGCCGGCGCGCTCGACGCCAACTCCAAGGCGCTGGCCGATGCCATCGGCTCCGTCTACGACGGTGCGGGCGAGCCGTTCCTGGAGCTGTGGCGCAACCACATCCAGTTCTTCGTGGACTACACGGCCGCGAAGGCCGCCGGTGACGAGGAGGCTGCCGAGCAGGCGCGTGCCGATCTCGACACCTACCGCGAGGACTTCGGTGCCTTCATCTCCGGGGCGAACCCGAACCTGCCGGCCGACGCGGTCGAGGAGGAACTGGTCCCCCACGTCAACACGGTGTTCGACGCGATCGACGCCCTGCTGGGCAGCGGCGACGACCCGTTCGTCGCGCTGCGTGACGCCGCGGGCGTGATGCCGGGCACGGCGGCGACGCTCGCCGGCGGCATCGCCACCCAGTTCCCCGACCAGTTCGACGGCGCCGCCGACGGCCCGGGCGCGGACCTGCGCGCCACGTTGACCGCCGGCCTGCAGGAGCACGTCTACCTCGCCGGGATCGCCGTCGTCATGGGCGTGCGCAACGGTCTGGACTCGGCCGAGTTCGAGGCCGCGGCCGGTGCGCTCGACGCCAACTCGGTCGCGCTGTCCGAGGCCATCGAGTCGGTGTACGAGGGTGCGGGCGAGCCGTTCCTGGAGCTGTGGCGCAACCACATCGGGTTCTTCGTGGACTACACGGCCGCGAAGGCCGCCGGTGACGAGGAGGCTGCCGAGCAGGCGCGTGCCGATCTCGACACCTACCGCGAGGACTTCGGTGCCTTCATCTCCGGGGCGAACCCGAACCTGCCGGCCGACGCGGTCGAGGAGGAACTGGTCCCCCACGTCAACACGCTGTTCGACGCGATCGACGCGGTGCTGGGCAACGGCGAGGACCCCTTCGCCGCCCTGCAGGAGGCCGCCTCGGTGATGCCGGGCACGGCCGAAACCCTGGCCGGCGGCATCGCGGCGCAGTTCCCCGACCAGTTCGGCAACTGATCGACTGACGGTCGACCACACACGCTCGGGGCGTCCCAGGTTGGGACGCCCCGAGCGACATCGAGACGAGGACGACCATGTCCCTGCTGACCGCACCGCCCGAGGCAGCAGCTCCCGCCGCCGTGATCGAGCGTCGCGCGCCGTACGGGCCCGTCGCACGCCGGTGGCCGACGGTCCTGGCCGGGCTGGCATCGATCGTTGCTGGTGCGGTCCACCTCGGCGCCGCGGTGACCCACTGGCCGGTGTGGGCGACCGAGGGGATCGCGTTCCTGGCGGCCGGGCTGGTCCAGGCCGGTGTGGGGCTGGCCCTGCTGGCCGGCCGGCGGCGACCCGCGGCCGTGGCCGCCCTGTCGCTGGTGCACCTGGTCGCGGTGGTGGGCTGGGTCGTGACCCGGTCGGTTGGGTGGCCCGCCGGGCCGCTGGCCGGCGAGGTCGAGCCGGTCGGCGTCGCTGACGCCATCGCGGTGGTTGCCGCCGTCGTCGCGCTGGTCGGCGCACGCTTCGGCGGGCCGGGCCGCCTTCCCCGGGCCCGGCGCCGAGGTGCCGTCGTGGGCGGGGTCGCGGTCGTTGCGCTGCTGGCACCAGCGGTCGCGGTGGTACCCGGCCTCGCCCACGACCCCGACGACCATGCCCACGGTCGCGAGCTGCCCGCCGACGAGCGGGCCGACGGGCTGGACCTGCGGCGCAGCCCGGACGACCCGACCGCCGGCGTGCCGGTGGCGGTCGGGGACGGACCGGTGGATGTCGCCTGGGGGCACGGTGTCCTGTGGGTCGCCAGTGCCCGCGACGGCAGCGTGACCCGCGTCGGCCCGGGTGGCGACGTCCTCGGTGTCATCGGCCACGTCGCCGACGGCGTCAACGCCGTCGCCGTGGGGCACTCGGCCGTCTGGGTCGCGGCCGTCGACGGGACGCTGGCACGCCTCGACCCGGACACGGGCGCGGTCACTGGTCGGGTGCAGGTCGGCCGCCTGGCCAAGGGCCTCGACGTCGCCCCCGACGGGACCGTCTTCGTCACGAGCGCCGCCGACGGCACCATCAGCCGGGTCGACCCCGACACGCTGGCCGTGACGACCGCGCCCACGCTGCCTGACGTGCTCCCGGCGTTCAACGGGCCGGGGCCCTCGGCGGTCGCGGTGGACGGCGACGTGGTGTGGGTGGTCCACACGCTCCGACGCGAGCTCGTGCGCTTCGACGCGACGACACTGGAGCCGATCGGCGAGCCCGCGCCGACGGGCGGCGGCGCCACGGACGTGCTCGTCGTCGGCGACACCGTGTGGGTGCCCGCGACGACCGCCGGCACGCTGTGGCGGTACGACCGCGAGACGGCCCACCCGATCGGTGACTCGATCGTCGTCGACGCGCGGCCCGAGTACGGCGGCGGGCCGTACGCCGTGACGAGCGCATTCGGCAGCATCTGGGTGGCCAACAACGACGAGCGCACGGTGACGCGGATCGACGCGGCCACCGGCCACGTGCTGGGCGAGCCGCAGTTCCTCGCGAACCACCATGCCGAGGTGCCGAGGCCCGTCGGGATCGTCGGCGCGGGCGACGCGGTGTGGGTCACCGACCATGACGCTGACCGCGTCGTGCGGCTGGCCCCGTCAGCCGGCTGATTCCTCGACGAGGTGAGGCAGGCGTCCACGGGCAAGTTTGCCCAGCGACGTGCGCGGCAGCGTCTCCACGTGGTGGAGGTCCCGCGGCGCGGCGTGTCGGCCGAGCGTCGCACCCACGTGGTCGCGCAGGGCCGACAGGCTCGGTGGGTCGTCCGGATCGGCCGGCACGACCAGCGCCACGACGCGCTGGCCCCACTCGG
>CAZDIF010000074.1:1505-3346 GCA_964505365.1 uncultured Actinomycetota bacterium | reverse complement strand
GGGTCGTCCGGATCGGCCGGCACGACCAGCGCCACGACGCGCTGGCCCCACTCGGGGTCCGGCACGCCGAGGACCCCGGCGTCGAGCACCTGGGCGTGCGTGCGCAGGACCCGTTCGACCGCCTCGGGCGCGACGTTCTCCCCGCCGGTCACCACCACGTGGTCGGCCCGCCCGTCCACGACCAGCCGGCCGTCGACCAGCCGACCGACGTCGCCGGTCCGCAGCCACCCGTCGGCGTCGACGACCGGCGTGACGCTGCCGTCGGGCTCACGGACGCCAGTGGCGGTGACCGACCCGCGCAGCCGGACGCGGCCGTCGCCGCCGACGTCGGCCTCGACACCGTCGAGCGGCACCCCGTCGTACACGCAGCCGCCACACGTCTCGGTCATGCCGTACCCGACCGCCACGGTCGCCCCCGCCGACCTCGCACGGTCGACGAGGTCGGGCTCGGCCGCCGCACCGCCGAGCAGCACGCCCCGGCCGGCGACGTCGACGCCGGCATCCAGGAGACGGGCCAGCATCGTCGGGACCAGCGGCCACCAGCGACAGGCGCTGGCCGCCACCGCGTCGAGGTCGAAGCCCGCGTGCACCTCGGGCGCCGACCCGAGCGCGTGGCTCCGGCCCAGCACCGCCAGCCCGGCGACGTGGTGCAGCGGCAGCGCCAGCAGCCACCGATCGCCGTCGGCACAGCCCAGCCGGGCCACGCTGGCCCGGGCCGAGGCATCCATCGCCTGGTGGGACAGCACGACCGGCCGGGGGGCGCCGGTCGACCCGGAGGTGGGCACCACGGCAGCCGTGCCGTCGGGCAGCGCCGCCCCGTCGCGCCGCTCGTCGACGGTGACCGTGCCGGCGGCGTCGTGGACGACCGCGTGGGGTCGGACCCGGTCGAGCAGCTCGGTGACCGCCGGGGCGGGGGCCTCCGGGTCGACCACGAGGACGGCGTCGTCCGACGCCCAGGCGCCCTCGATCGCCTCGACGGCCGCGTGGCGGTCGGCGAGGTGGACGGCGAGGAGGCGAGTCATGACCCCTCCGGGCGGGTCGTGCCGGTGCAGGTGCGCGTATGGTGCCGCGCGCCACGACCACGAGCAGCAGCCGATGACGACGACACCGGCCACGGCCCCCGCCAGGACCTGGTGGGAGGCGGCCCGACCGCGGACCCTGCCGGCCTCCGTGGCTCCCGTGCTGGTCGGCACGGCCGCCTCCTCGCGGGCCCCCGACGACCTCCTGCCGGGGCGGTTCCTGCTGGCCCTGCTGGTCGCCCTGGCCCTGCAGGTGGCCGTCAACTTCGCCAACGACTACTTCGACGGCGTCCGCGGCGTCGACACTGCCGCCCGGGTCGGCCCCCGCCGCGCCGTGGCCGCCGGGCTCGTGTCACCCCAGGCGATGCGGACGGCGATGCTGGTGGCGCTCGCCGTCGCCGGCGTCGCCGGGCTGGCCCTCGCGGCGCTGGCCGGCTGGGAGCTGCTGCTGGTCGGGGCGCTGGCCCTGCTGGCCGCCGTTGGGTACTCCGGCGGGCCCCGCCCCTATGCGTCCGCCGGGCTCGGCGAGGTGTTCGTCTTCGTGTTCTTCGGTGTCGTCGCCACCGTGGGCTCGGCGTACGTGCAGGACGAGCGGCTCACGTGGCTCGCGGTCGCCGCCTCCCTGCCGATGGGGCTGCTGGCGACCGCGCTGCTGGTGGTCAACAACCTCCGCGACATCCCGACCGACCGGGACGCGGGCAAGGTCACGCTGGCCGTGCGACTGGGGGAGTCGGGCACGCGCCGGCTGTACCTGACGCTCGTCGCCGTGGCCTTCCTCGTGGTCGCCGTGATGGTGCCGGTGTTCGGCGAGGGCTGGTACGC
>CAZDIF010000074.1:0-1405 GCA_964505365.1 uncultured Actinomycetota bacterium | reverse complement strand
TCCGGATGCACCACCGCCAAGGTCAAGGTCGCCGAACCCGGGCAGACGCTGGCCGACGACCTGGACCGCGTCGCGGCGGTGCGCGACGTCCTCGGGCCCGATGGTCGCGTCCGCGTCGACGCGAACGCGGCGTGGGACGTCGAAACGGCCGTGCTCGCCCTGACGCGGCTCGGCCGCTTCGACCTCGAGTACGTCGAGCAGCCCTGCGCGACGCTGGAGGAACTCGCCGAGGTGCGCCGCCGCACCGACGTGCCGGTCGCCGCCGACGAGTCCATCCGCACCGCCGACGATCCCGAGCGGGCCGTCCGGGCCGGTGCGGTCGACGTGGTCGTGCTGAAGGTCCAGCCGCTGGGCGGGGTGCGGCGGGCGCTGGCGGTGGCCGACGCCGCCGGCGTGCCCGCCGTGGTGTCGTCGGCGCTGGAGACCTCGATCGGGCTGGCCGCCGGGCTGGCGTTCGCGGCGGCCCTGCCGGAGCTGCCCCACGCCTGCGGCCTGGGCACCGGGACGCTGCTCGCCGGTGACCTCGTGGACGATCCCCTCCTGCCCGAGGCTGGCATGCTGGCGGTCCGCCGTCCCGAGCCGGCCCCCGCCCTGCTGGACCAGCACGCCCCCGACCCGGACGTGGCGGCCGCGTGGCTGGACCGGCTGGCTGCCGCCGACGCCGCACGACCCGACCGAGGAGGCACCTGATGGCCGAGCCCGCCAACCCGTCGCACGCCTGCGCGACGGTCCTGGTCGACGAGCTCGCCCGCTGCGGCGTCGCCCACGCGGTCCTCGCACCCGGTTCCCGGTCCACGGCCCTGGCCATGGCCCTGCACGACGACGAGCGCATCCGGCTGCACGTGCAGGTCGACGAGCGCTCGGCCGGCTTCCTCGCCATCGGGCTGGGTCGCGCCACGGGCCGGCCCGCCGTGGTCGTGACGACCTCGGGCGGGGCCACGACCCACCTCCACCCCGCGGTGGTCGAGGCCGACACCGGCGGCGTGCCCCTGCTGCTGCTGACCGCCGACCGACCGCCCGAGCTCCGCCACACGGGCGCCAACCAGACCATCGACCAGCTGAAGCTGTTCGGCGACGCCGTGCGCTGGTTCTGCGAGCTCGGCGTGCCCGAGGACCATGCCGGCGCGAACGCCCACTGGCGCTCCACCGTCGACCGCGCGGTCGCCGAAGCGGACGGCCTCGGCGGCCCGCCGGGGCCCGTGCACGTCAACGTCGCCTTCCGCGAGCCCACGGTGCCGGCCACCGACGATGGGCGCACGGCCGCGCCCGGCCCCTTCACCTCGTCGACCGACGGGCGCGACAACGGCGCGCCGTGGACGGCCGTGGCGACCGGCAGCCCCCGGGCACAGCCGCACCGGGTGCATGCCCTCGCCGACCGGCTGGCCGAGGCACGCCGCGGGCTGGT
>CAZDIF010000073.1:0-9027 GCA_964505365.1 uncultured Actinomycetota bacterium | reverse complement strand
TCAAGCAGTTCGAGGAGGCCCGCAAGATGATGAAGTCCGTGTCGAAGATGGCCGGCATGGACGGCATGCAGCCGAAGGGCCGCAAGGGCCAGGTCGCACAGGCGAAGGCCGCCCGCCAGATGATGAAGTCCGGCCAGCTGCCGGGGGGCGGCGGTGGCATGGGCGGGTTCTCCGGCCTGTCGCCGTCACCGAAGAAGAAGGGCTGACACCGGCCCGCCCCGTCTCCCCGAAGAGGTCACCGCCGTGGAACCCGTCAACACCGCCTCCCTGTTCCTGCACGTCCTGGCCGCCGCCGGCATCGTCAGCGGCGGCGTCGTCCAGGTGCTCGCGGGCACGCGCGTGCGTGCCGCCACGACCACGACCGAGCTCGCCACGTGGGCCGGGTTCGCCCGGTCGGCCGGCCTGCTGATCGCCGCCTCGGCGCTGCTCAGCCTGCTCACCGGCGGACACCTGGCGGGGGCGGTCTGGGGCGGGGACGCGGGCGGCTTCTCGAACCCGTTCATCACCCTCGGCATCCTCGGGCTGCTCCTGCTCGCCCCCGTCGGGCCGATGATGGGCGGCGCCCGCCTGCGGCGACTCGTGGCCGACGCCGGGCAGGCCGAGGGTCCCGTGTCGTCCGAGCTGCGCAGCGCCGCGACGACCCCCGCGCTGTGGGGGCCCGTCCACTCGCTGCTCGGCGTCGCCGTCGGGCTGATCGGGCTGATGGTCTACAAGCCCGGGTGGGGTGGGGGCATCGCCTGGCTGCTGCTGACCTTCGCCATCGGCTGGGGCGTCGGCGTGGCCGTGTCGAGGAGCCAGTAGGGCCGGCACGACCGGGGCCGTCGGACCCGGTACGCTGCGCGACCGCACGACGTTCGAGCCCCGTGCTCCTGCGCGTGCCGAAACCTCCCGCCGGCTTCTGCCTCGCCGACGCCCGTCACCACCACCACGACGGCGCCCGTCCGCGAGGTCCGGGTCGGCACCACCGCAGCCGGAGCGCGCGCCGCGCCCGGCCCGACATGAAGGCAAGCCACCCATGGCCGTCAAGCTCCGCCTCCGCCGCGAGGGCACGAAGAAGAAGCCGCACTACCGCGTCGTCGCCGCCGACACCCGCTCGCCGCGGGACGGTCGGTTCATCGAGATCATCGGCGAGTACCACCCGATGGACCAGCCGTCGACGATCGTGATCGATGCCGAGCGCGCCCTGCACTGGCTGCGCCACGGCGCGCAGCCGACCGACCAGGTCAAGCAGCTCCTGCGGATCCAGGGGATCTGGGAGGAGTTCAAGCCCGGCGACAAGCCGAAGCGCGACCGCTCCGCCGACGCCGACCGGCCGAAGCTGTCGAAGAAGGCCCGCGCGAAGGCGGCGGAGAAGGCCGAGGCGGACGCCGACACCGAGGAGTCGTCCTAAGTGAAGGCCGAGAGCACCCTCGAGTTCGTCGCCCGCCAGCTGGTCGACCACCCCGACGACGTGCGCGTCGAGACGGTGGAGGAGGACCGCCAGACCGTCCTCAACCTCCACGTGCACGACGAGGACCTGGGCAAGGTGATCGGCAAGCATGGCCGCACCGCCAAGGCCCTGCGGACCCTGCTGAAGGCCGCCGGGTCCCTGGAGGACCGCAACGTCACCGTGGAGATCGTGGACTGACGGATCGGCAGATCGTCGGACGGATCGTGCGCGTGCACGGCCTGCGGGGCGAGGTCGTCCTCGAGCCCCTGTCGGACGTGCCGGGTCGGTTCGACCCGGGTGCCACGCTCGTGGTCGCCGGGACGCCGCGGACCGTTGCGAGCAGCCGCCCCCACCAGGGCCGGCTGCTCGTCACGTTCGAGGGGATCGCCGACCGCACGGCGGCCGAGGCCCTGCGCGGCGCCGAGGTCACGGCCGAGCCGATCGACCTGACCGACACCGAGACGTACTTCGCCCACGAGCTCGTCGGCATGGCGGTCGTGGCCGAGGACGGCACGTGGCTGGGGGAGGTCGTCGACGTGGCGGAGATGCCGGACGCTGCCGGCTACGACCTGCTCGAGGTCGACACCGACGGCCACCGCTGGCTGCTGCCCGACGCCGACGACCTCGTGGAGGTGGCCGACGCCGACGGGGTCGACGTGCTGTGCGTCGTCGACCCGCCCGAGGGGCTCATCCCGGACGAGGTGGGCTGACGTGCGCGTCGACGTCCTGACGATCTTCCCCGACTACGTGCGAGGGCCGGCGGCGCTGTCGCTGCTGGGGAAGGCCCAGGACGACGGCGTGCTGGACCTGCGCTGCCACGACCTGCGCGACTGGACGACCGACCGGCACCGGTCCGTCGACGACGCGCCGTACGGCGGTGGGGCCGGCATGGTCATGCGCGGTGACGTCTGGGTCCGTGCCGCCGAGGCGGTGTGGAACGACCGGCCGCCACTGCGCCGGGGCGACGAGCCCGTGCAGGGTGAGGTGCCCGACATCGACGAGGTCCCCGCCCTGCCCCACGTGGCCGGCGGCGACCGGCCGCGTACCGTGCTGTTCACCCCCCGCGGTCGGCGCTTCGACCAGGAGCTGGCCCGCGAGTTCGCCGCCGAGGATCGACTGGTGCTGTGCTGCGGCCGCTACGAGGGCATCGACGAACGCGTGCACGAGCTGGTGGCCACCGACGAGGTGTCGATCGGCGACTACGTGCTGTTCGGCGGCGAGGTCGCGGCGCTGGTCGTCCTCGAGGCGGTGACCCGCCTGCTGCCGGGCGTGGTCGGCAACCCCGACTCGCCCGCCGACGAGTCCTTCGCCGACGGGATGCTCGAGTACCCGCAGTACACGCGGCCGCTGTCGCTGCGGGCGCACGAGGTGCCGGAGGTGCTGCGCAGCGGGGACCACGCCCGCGTGGCCGCCTGGCGCCGCGAGCAGGCGCGCGCGCTCACCTCGCGTCGACGCCCGGACCTGCTCGAGTGACCCGCGGGTGTGGCCCGCGGTTGCCCGTGGGCGGGCCGGCGCGTATCCTCACGCCGCACACCTGCGGCGCACATGCGCACGCTCGCCGGTCGTCGGCCGGCCGCACTCCTTCACCTGCGCTCCGCGCCCCCCGGCGGGTGCCCCGTGGCTCGCGGACGTGCCCGCCCGTACCATCCCTGCCCGGCGCATGCCCGGTTGCCGCCCGCACGAACAAGGCTTGCATCATGAACAAGGTCGATCTCGTCGAGAAGGCGCGGATGCGCGACGACGTGCCGGACTTCCGTCCGGGCGACACCGTCAAGGTCCACGTGAAGGTGGTCGAGGGCAACCGCTCCCGAATCCAGGTGTTCGAGGGCATCGTCCTCGCGCGCCAGGGTGGTGGCCTGCGCGAGACGTTCACCGTCCGCAAGATCTCCTTCGGCGTCGGTGTCGAGCGCACCTTCCCGGTCCACAGCCCCGTGCTCGACCGGATCGAGGTGACGCGTCGCGGCAAGGTCCGCCGGGCGAAGCTCTACTACCTGCGTGACCGCGTGGGCAAGCAGGCGCGCATCAAGGAGAAGCGCGAGGTCACCGCGGGCTGAGAGCCCCTCCGACCGGCGTCGGCGGCCCGGCCGCCGACCAGCAGGAGCGTCACGTGGCATCCGACCAGCGACCCGTCGAGTCGTGGGGCGACGGGCATGAGAGCAGTCCGGTGCGTGACTTCGGCGACCAGGCCACGCGTGACGCCATCGAGCTGCAGCGGCAGATCCACAGCCGCAGCGGTCACGGCCACCGGCCCCCGAAGCGGCAGCAGTCGATGGGCTCGTTCTTCAAGGAGCTGCCCGTCCTGCTGCTGATCGCGTTCGCGCTGGCGTTCCTCCTGCGGACGTTCGTCGTGCAGGTCTTCTACATCCCCTCCGAGTCGATGCTGCCGACGCTGCAGGTCGACGACCGCATCGTGGTCGAGAAGGTGACCTACCGCTTCGGTGGCCCCGAACGCGGCGACGTCGTGGTCTTCGCCGGCGAGTCGCCGTTCCCCGAACCGGAGATGTCCACCACGCAGCGGGTCATCCGCGGCGTGGGGCAGTTCCTCGGCGTCGTGCCCGTCGACGCGCGCGACCTCGTCAAGCGGGTCATCGGCCTGCCCGGTGACCACGTCGTCGTCGAGGACGGCCACGTCAGCGTCAACGGGACGCCCCTGGAGGAGCCGTACGCGAGGCTCGACGAGCACGACGGCGCCTACACGGTCCCCGAGGGCAACCTGTTCGTGCTGGGCGACAACCGCGCCAACTCGGCGGACTCGCGGTCGCAGCTCGGCTATGTGCCGGTCGCCGACGTCGTCGGTCGTGCCGTGGTCACCATCTGGCCGCTGGACCGGCTCGGCGCGATCGAGGGTGCCGACTACCAGGAGGTCGGTGACGCCCCGGTCTTCCCGGACTCGTCGCCGTCCCCGGCAGCGGCGGCCTGACCAGCGGGCCACGCGGGGTCGTCGAACAGGCGCGGGTGGTCGAGTGCGGCGATCGGGGCCCACGAGTGCCGGTGCAGGTCGCACGGCCCGTGCTCGGCGAGCGCGGCACGGTGGGTGGGGCTCGGGTAGCCCTTGTTCGAGGCGAACTCGTAGACGGGGTGGTCCGGGTCGGCCTCGGCCATCAGCGCGTCGCGGGTGACCTTGGCGACGATCGAGGCCGCCGCGATCGACGCCGAGTGGGCGTCGCCGTAGGTGACCGTCTCGTTGTGCGTGCCGTACCCGGCGAGGAAGTCCCAGTTGCCGTCCAGCAGCACCACGTCGGGGCGGACCGCCAGGGCGTCGACGGCCCGCCGGGCCGCGTCCCGCATGGCGCGGCTCATGCCGACCGTGTCGATCTCGTCGTTGGTGGCGTGGCCGATGCCGATCGCCAGCGCGAAGTCCTGCAGCCGGTCGTGCAGCTGCTCCCGGCGGGGTGGGTCGAGCACCTTCGAGTCGCGCAGCTTGTACATGCGCCGGTCGCTGGGCAGCACCACCGCCGCGTAGGTGACCGGCCCGGCCCACGCCCCGCGGCCGACCTCGTCGATGCCGGCCACGACGGCCCCGGCGTCCCAGTGCGGACGCTCGAGGCGGACGCCGGGCACGTCGGGCAACCGACGCACGCGCCCGGACGGCGTGCGCTTGACGTTGCGACGGCGGCTGGCAGGCAGAGTCATGCGGCTCGACCGTAGCGGCTGCCCGCCGGGTACCGTGCGCGCCGGCCGAGGGCACAGCGCGAGGCGTGATGGACCCGCACGAGATCGACGAGTACGAGGCGCAGCTGGAGCTGTCGCTGTACCGCGAGTACCGCGACGTCGTGCGCACATACCGCTACGTCGTCGAGACCGAGCGACGCTTCTACCTCACCAACGACGTGGAGGTCATCACTCACGGCGAGGGCGAGGACGTCTGGTTCGAGCTGCACCTGGCCGACGCGTGGGTGTGGGACATGTACCGCCCGGCCCGGTTCATCCGGAACGTGCGCGTGCTGACCTTCCGCGACGTCAACATCGAGGAACTCGCACACGACGACCACGAGTTCCCGCCGTTCGTCGAGCCGTAGGAGCCGCCACGATGGGGTTCAACGCCACCCGCCGGTATCGCGACGACAAGCACCGGGACGTCCGGCTGCTGGTCGTCGGGATCGTCGTGGTCGTGGGCCTGTTGCTGTGGGCGTCGGGCGTGATCCTCTGACCGTCCACAGGGCGGGAACCGACCGGCCATCCACCCGTCGGATCCACGTAGCGTTGCGTGCATGCACACCACACCACATGCATCGAACGAACATCAGGGGGAACCCGACGACGCCCGCGCGCGTGCCGGCGCCACGGGCGAGGACCTCGCCTGCGAGCTGCTGACCCACCGCGGCCTGCAGGTCGTCGCCCGGAACTGGCGGATCGCGGACGGCGACCTGCGTGGCGAGCTGGACGTCATCGCGCTCGACCACGACCAGCGCGCGGTCGTGGTGGTCGAGGTCAAGGCCCGGCACGGTGGCGGGTTCGGGGGGCCGCTGGCGGCGGTGACCCCGCGCAAGCAGGCGCGGATCCGCCGACTGGCGCTCGCCTTCCTCGTCCGGGCCGACCTGCCCTACCGGCAGGTGCGCTTCGACGTCGTCGGGGTCCGGCTCGACCACGACCCGCCCCGGCTCGAGCACGTGCGGGAGGCGTTCTGATGGCCGTCCCACGCGGGCCCGTCGGGGCGATCGCGCTGACCGGGCTGCAGGCCCACGCCGTCCGGGTCGAGGCGGCCACCGCCGGCGGCCTGCCCAGCACCCGCATCGTGGGACTGCCCGACGCCGCCGTGCGCGAGGCCGCCGACCGGGTCGCTGCCGCCTGTGCCCGGTCCAACCTCAAGCTCCCGCAGGAGCGGCGGGTGGTGAACCTCTCGCCCGCAGGCCTGCGCAAGGTCGGCTCGGGCTTCGACCTGCCCGTCGCCCTCGCGCTCATGGTGCCGTCCCACCTGCTGCACCCGAACCAGCTGGTCGACACCGTGGCGGTGGGCGAGCTGGGCCTGGACGGGTCGGTCCGGCCGACCCCCGGCACGCTGCCGATCGTGGCTGCGGCGCGGGACCAGGATGCGCGGCGCGTCGTGGTGGCCGCCGACGTCGCGCCCGAGGCGTCGCTGGTGCACGGCATCCAGGTCATCGGTGTCAGGACCCTGCGCGAGGCCGTCGAGGTGCTCGGTGGCGACCGCGCCGCGGCCACGACGTCGGCGCCGCCACCGGCGACCCAGGTGGAGGTCCCGGACCTGCTCGACGTGCGCGGCCAGCCGCTGGCACGTCGGGCACTGGAGGTCGCCGCCGCCGGCGGGCACCACCTGCTCCTCGTCGGACCGCCCGGCTGCGGCAAGTCCATGCTGGCCCGGCGGATGCCCGGGCTGCTGCCGCCGCTGACGATGGACGAGGGGCTGGAGGTTGCCGCGATCCGCTCGGTCGCCGGGATGCGGTCGGGCGACGAGCCGCTGGACCTGACACCGCCGTTCCGGTCGCCGCACCACACCACGTCGGTGGCGGGACTGGTGGGCGGGGGCAGCGGCATCGCCCGTCCGGGCGAGCTGTCGCTCGCGCACCGTGGGTGCCTGTTCCTCGACGAGCTGCTCGAGACCCCGCGGTGGGTGCTGGACGCCCTGCGGCAGCCGCTCGAATCGGGTCGGGTCGTGCTCGTGCGGTCGCAGGGCACGGTCAGCTACCCGGCCGACGTCCAGTTCGTCGCGGCCACCAACCCCTGCCCGTGCGGGGGCTCGTCCGGCGACGGCGGGTGCCGATGCCGGCCCGACCAGGTCCAGCGCTATCGGTCGCGGCTGTCGGGTCCGCTGCTGGACCGCATCGACGTGCAGGTCGAGCTGCTGCCCGTCCCGCACGAGGTCCTCGTCGGCGAGCCGGACGGCGAGGACACCGCGACGGTGGCCGCACGGGTGCACCGGGCGCGGGAGCTCGCCGCACAGCGGCAGGGCGACCGGCTGAACCGTGACGTCCCCACGGATCGCCTTCGCGACACCGCCGCCCCCGGCACGCTGCGCCGGCTCGCGCGGGGGATCACCGCCCTCGGCCTGTCCGCGAGGGCCTTCGACCGGTGCCTGCGGGTGGCGCGGACGGTCGCCGACCTCGCCGGGTCCGAGGTCGTCGGTACCGACGCGGTGGACGAGGCACTGGCATACCGGCTGCCGCCCGAGGACCTGGCGGGCGTGGCGTGAGCGCCCGCGACGAGCAGGCCTGGGAGGCTGTCGCGGGCGACGGCACGGACCCGACGCTGCTGGCCGACGTGGTCGCCGCCGTCGTGGACGACGAGTCCCTGGTCCGCCGCCAGCTCGCCGAGCAGCTCGACCGGGGCCAGCCCCCGGGCGCGGCGGTCCGGCACGTCGCGGCGTCCCGCCTGCTGGACGACGACGCCGTCGCCGACGTGGTCGGGTCCTGGCGACGGTCGGGCGTGCGGGTCGCGCTGCCCGGCGATCCCCGGTACCCGGACCGGCTGCTCTCGGTGGCGGGGCCGCCCCCGGTGCTGGCCCACCGCGGTGACGTCGCCGTGTGCACCCGCGGGCCCACCGTCGCGCTGGTCGGCGCGCGTGCGGCGACGTCGTACGGTCGCGGGGTCACCGCCTGGCTGGCCGAGGCGGCCGCCGACGCGGGCGTGCACGTCGTCTCCGGTGGCGCCGTCGGCATCGACGCGGCCGCACACGGCGCGGCGATCGGGCGCCCCGGCCGCACGACCGTCGTCCTCGGCTGCGGACACGGCGTCGCCTACCCGCGCCCCCACGCCCGCACCGGCGGGCTGTTCGACCGGGTCATCGACGACGGGGGCCTGCTGCTGTCCGAGTTCTTGCCCGACGTACCGCCACGGGCCCATCGCGTGCGGGGCCGCAACCGGCTGGTGGCTGGACTGGCGGACGTGGTCGTCGTGGTCGAGGGCTCGACGCGGTCGGGGTCACTGATCACCGCCAGCGCCGCCGTGGAGCGCGGCGGGACGGTGATGGCCGTGCCCGGGGACGTGCGGGCGCGGGGGTCCGGCGCTCCCCATCGGTTGCTGGCGGAGGGAGCGGTGCCCTGCACCGGGCCGGCGGACCTGCTCGACGCCCTCGGCATGGTGGGCGCCGCCGATGCCGCGACCGCCGGGGCACCATCACGCCCCTCGGTACTGCCGGAGCAGGCACACGCGGTGCTGGCGCAGGCCTGGCCACGCGCGGTCGCCGTGGAGGACCTGGCCCGGCGCGCCGGGGTCGACGTGGGCGGCCTGCTCGCGGCGCTGACACGTGCCCGGATGGCCGGTGAGGTGGCGGTGGGACGGGACGGCGCCGTCCTGCGGCGGGGGCCGTAGCGGTGGCGGTCGCGTGACATGGTCGCCCGGCCGCGGGCCGGATGGCGGTTAGGATCACGCACGCCAACTGCCGACCACCGGGAGGCGCCAGTGGAACCCGAGCTGCGGGCGCTCTGGGAGCACTACCGCGACACGGGCGATCCAGGCGACCGCGAACGCCTGATCCTGCACTACTCCCCGCTGGTCAAGTACGTCGCCGGTCGCGTCGGCGTGGGCATGCCCAGCAACGTCGAGCACGCCGACCTCGTGTCCTACGGGATCTTCGGGCTGATGGACGCCATCGAGAAGTTCGACCTCGACAAGGGCTTCAAGTTCGAGACCTACGCGATCAC
>CAZDIF010000072.1:3099-9050 GCA_964505365.1 uncultured Actinomycetota bacterium | reverse complement strand
CGAGGATCGTGTACTCCACCTCGATCCCGGTCTCCTCGGTGAACAGTTCGGGCGTGAGTGACGCGATGTCCTCCATCTGGGGGTTGCCCACGATGGCCACGTTGAGGCTGCGGCCGTCGCCGCCGCCCGTCCCGTCGCCGTCGGCCGAGACCGGCTCGCCGCCGGTGCCGCAGGCGGACGCCAGCAGGGCGGCCGCGAGGCCGATCCCGAGGACCCGTGCTCCCATTGTCTTTCTGGTGGATCGACGCATCGAACGCTCTCCCTTGTCGTGTCGATCGGAGGCTCTCCCAAGCCAACCAACGCCGATACTATGTTGTTTTCTTTGGGATTGCAAGAGCAATACCGGCTCGAGGGGAGAATCTCGAGAAATTTCCCACAGACTGCCACGAACCTGCTATGTTGGTTTCTGTGGGAGCGACACGGAGCAGCGGCATGGAGCTGAGCCAGCACGGCCTCGGGGACCTCGACCCGCGCGTGGCAACCCCGGGCTACGACCGCCGCGCCCTGGCGCGCAGCATCGTGCACCTCGGCGTCGGCGGCTTCCACCGTGCCCATCTCGCGACCTACGTCGACGAGCTCGCCCGCGCGGGCCACACCGAGTGGGGGATCGTCGGGGCGGGGGTGCTGCCTGGCGATGCCGCCATGGATCGGGCACTCCGGGGCCAGGACTTCCTCTACACGCTGCTGGTCCGGGGGGCGGACGGCGAGCAGGCACGTGTCGTCGGCAGCATCGTCGACTACGTGCACGCCCACCCCGACGTCACGCCGCTGGTCGACCGGATCGCGGACCCGGCCACGAGGATCGTCTCCCTGACCGTCACCGAGGGCGGCTACCCGATCGACGACGAGACGGGCGCCTTCGACGGCGACTCGCCGAACGCCGCGCCGGGATCCGCCTTCGACGCGATCGTGTCCGGTCTGCGCCGTCGTCGCGACGAGGGCACGGGGCCGGTGACGGTGCTCAGCTGCGACAACGTCATCGGCAACGGCGCGATCGCCCGGACCAGCACCCTCGGCCTCGCCGGTGACGACCCGGCCCTTGCTGCGTGGATTGACGAGCACGTGACGTTCCCGAACAGCATGGTCGACCGGATCACGCCCGTGACCACGGACGCGGACCGCGCCCACCTCGCCGACACGTTCGGCGTCCGGGACGCATGGCCGGTGATGACCGAGCCGTTCCGCCAGTGGGTCGTCGAGGACCACTTTGCCGCGGGTCGCCCCGCCATCGAGGAGACCGACGTCATCGTCGTCGACGACGTCGAGCCGTACGAGCTGTTCAAGCTGCGGCTGCTCAACGCCGGCCACTCGTGCCTCGCCTACCTCGCGCGCGTGGCCGAGATCGAGTACGTGGACGAGGTCCTGGCCGAACCGGGCTTCTCCGCGTTCCTGTGGCGCTTCCTCGACGCCGAGGCCGGGCCCACGGTGCCGGCCACGCCCGGGATCGACCTCGAGGACTACAAGGCCTCGCTGGTCGAGCGCTTCGCCAACCCCGCCATCGGGGACCAGGTCCAGCGGCTGTGCCTCGACGGGTCGGCGAAGTTCCCGAAGTTCCTCGTCCCGACGATCCGCCGCAACCTCGAGACGGGCGGGCCGATCACCATGTCGACCCTGGCACTGGCCGGGTGGTGCCACTACCTCGTCGGGCGGACCGACGGCGGTGCAGCGATCGAGCACGCCCCCGACCCCGGCCTCGAGCTCGCCCGCCGTCATGCCCAGGCATCCCTCGACGACCCCGCGGCGTTCCTGCGCCTCGACACCGTCTTCGGTGACGTCCTCCCGGCCTCGCCGCGCTTCGTCGCGACCTTCGAGCAGGCGCTGCGGGACCTGCGGACCCACGGTGTACGGTCCACGCTGGACGCGTGGGTGGCGAGGAAGGTCGGAGTGGTCGATGCCTGATGCGGTCGAGCAGGCCCCCCGACGGTCGATGTTCCCGCCGCAGCGACAGGAGGAGATCCTGCGGCTGACGCGCGACCACGGGCAGGTCGACGTCGCCGAGCTCGCCGCCGCGTTCGACGTCACGACCGAGACCATCCGGCGGGACCTCAAGGACCTGCAGCGGCGGCGCCTCGTCCGCCGCGTCCACGGTGGCGCGATCCCCTGGGACAGCGGCCGCGTCGAGCCGCTCCTGGCGGACCGCGACGTGCAGCAGATCGAGGAGAAGCGCCGCATCGCCGAATTGGCCGTGCAGGAGCTGCCGCCCGAGGGCGTCGTGATGCTCGACTCCGGCAGCACGATCGCCCGCGTGGCCGAGCGCCTGCCCACCGACAGCACGCTGACCATCGTGACCAACTCGCTGGTCAACGCCGAGGCCCTGAAGGACCACGAGGACGTGCGCATCGTGGTGCTCGGTGGCGAGATGGAGCGCAACACCCTCACCATGGCCGACGCCCAGACCGTCACGGCCATCCGCGAGCTCACGGTCGACACCCTCGTGCTCGGCACGGACGGCATCTCCGCCGAGCGTGGCCTGACCACCCCGTACCGCCACCATGCCGAGGTCAAGCGGGCCATGATCGCCGCCGCCCGCCGCGTCATCGCCGTGGCGGACCGGTCCAAGGTCGGCACCGACCACTTCATCCGCTTCAGCGCCTGCGCGGACATCGACACGCTGATCACCGACACCGGGGCCGACGCCGACGCGGTCGCGGCCGTCGAGGCCGACGGCACCACGGTGATGCTCGCGTGACCACGGCCTCGGCACCGCCCACCGCCGCGGCGCTGGCGGCGATCGCCGACGCCGTCGGCAACCTCGCGGCCGAATCGGTCCGGGCCCAGGTCGGTCGGGCCAGCACCCTGCGGACGAAGTCGTCGGCCACGGACGTGGTCACCCACACCGACGTCGAGGTCGAGGCACTCGTCCGCCGCGAGCTCGAGGCCCGCGCGCCCGGTTCCACCTTCGTGGGTGAGGAGCAGGACGACCACACCGGCTCGTCCGAGGTCGGCTGGATCATCGACCCCATCGACGGGACCGTGAACTTCCTCTACGACCTGCCGGTCGTCGCCGTCAGCATCGCGGCGACCCTGCAGGGCGAGGTGGTCGCCGGCGCGGTCGTCGACGTGCTCCGGGACGAGACCTTCACGGCGGTCCGGGGCGAGGGCGCCCGCCGTGACGGCGTGGACATCCGGACGAACGTCCCCGAGTCCCTGGCCCAGGCGCTGCTGGCGACCGGCTTCAGCTACGACGCCGACCTGCGGCGCGACCAGGGCGAGGTCCTGCGCCGTGTCGTGCACCGGGTCCGGGACGTGCGCTGCTTCGGCTCGGCCGCCCTCAACCTGTGCTGGGTCGCCTGTGGCCGCGTCGACGGGTACTGGGAGGTCGACCTGAAGGCCTGGGACGTGGCGGCCGGCGGCCTGATCGCGGCCGAGGCGGGGGCGGACGTGCGCACGCCGCTGCAGGACGGGGGGTCGCTCACGCTGGCGGCCGCCCCGGTGGTGTTCGGACCCCTGCTGGCGCTGATCACGCCGAGCGGTGCGGACGACGGCCCGCGTGGCTGACCTCGTCGCCGTCGACGTGGCCGGCCACCGCGCCCTGCACGATGACCTCGAGGTCGTCGTGCTCGACGTCCTCGCTGAGCCGGGCCGCCGCGACGGGCAGCTCCCACGCGGCCACCTCCGATCGCCGTGTCGGGATCCGCGCCGTGTAGGCGTCGAACCAGGCCTCGTGGAAGGCGTGCAGCAGGTCGTTGGACGCCCCCGGCAGGTAGTCCGGCGGGCCCGTCAGCAGGCGGGGGCGGACCAGCAGCGAGGTGCGGGCGAGGTCGGCCCGCGGGTTGCCGGCCGCCACGTCGAACCAGTCGACCACGACGGCGCGGCCGTCCGTGAGGATCACGTTGCCGGGGTGCAGGTCGCCGTGGCACACCCGGTCGCCGTCCGGCAGGCGCGCCAGCCGGTCCAGGACCCTCGTGCGCACGGCGGCGGTCAGCGCGGCCGCCCGGACCTTCTGCTCCAGCCGGTCGCGCAGCCCCGGCAGGCCCGCGGGGGCGGGCGTGGCGTGGAAGGACGCCTGCAGGTCCGCCATCGTGTCGGCGTGGACGGCGACCTGGCCCGGGTCCGCCGCGATCTGCGCCAGCATGGTCGGCCCGACGATGCGCTCGTAGACGATCGCGCGACGGCCGGCGACCTCGACGACCCCGTCGACCACCGGGACCGGCAGTCCGGTCGCGTGCAGGCGGGTCGTCCACTCGGCCTCGAGGTCGGCCCAGTCCGCCGGTGTCGCTGGCAGCAGCACCTTGGCCACGTGGGCCCGGCCCCACTCGTGGATGGTGGCGGTGTTGCCGAGGGCGACGAGGTCACCGAGTTCGTGCGGCACCGACCACTCCCGCGCTCGACGTGGCATCCTGCCCGCCGGGACAGCGTACGAGGCAGGCCCACCATCCGGGAGGCAACACCGTGAGCGAGCAACTCGTCGCCGGGGTCGACTGCTCCACGCAGTCGACCAAGGTGCTGGTCGTCGACGCGTCCTCCGGGGACGTCGTCGGCCAGGGCCGATCCACGCACGAGGTGACGGGAACCGGCGGCGCGCGCGAGACCGACCCGGAGGTGTGGTGGCGGGCACTGGCCGACGCGCTGGCGCAGACCGGCTGTGCCGACCGTGTCGCGGCGATCTCGATCGCCGGGCAGCAGCACGGCCTCGTCACCCTCGACGACCGCGGCCGCCCGCTGCGTCCCGCGATGCTCTGGAACGACACGCGGTCGGCCGACCAGGCCAGCGCGCTGCGTGACGACCTCGGCGGTCCGGCGGCCTGGGCCGAACGCGTGGGGGTCGTGCCCGTCGCGTCCTTCACCGTCTCCAAGTGGGCCTGGCTGCGCGAGACCGAACCGCACGTCGCCGAAGCCACCGCGGCGATCCGGCTGCCACACGACCACCTCACCGAGCGGCTCACCGGGGTCGGCACCACCGACCGTGGCGACGCCTCGGGGACCGGCTGGTGGTCCACGGCCAGCCAGGACTACACCAAGGAGGTGCTCGACCTCGACCGTGTCCGGTTGGACCCCGGGGTGCTGCCGCGGGTGGTCGGACCGGTGGACGTCGCCGGGGAGGTCACCGGCACGGCGGCCGAGGCGCTGGGGCTGCCACCCGGCGCGGTCGTCGCGCCCGGCACGGGCGACAACATGTCGGCGGCGCTGGGCCTGGGCCTCGAGCCCGGGACGCCCGTCGTCAGCCTCGGCACGTCCGGGACCGCCTACACCCGGTCGACCCGCCGCACGATCGACCCCAGCGGCACCGTGGCCGGGTTCGCCGACGCCACCGGGCACTTCCTGCCGCTGGCCGCGACGCTGAACTGCACGCTGGCGGTCGACCGGTTCGCCACGCTGCTCGGACTGGACCGTGAGGACGTGGCCGAGGACGCCGGCGGCGTGGTGGTGCTGCCCTACCTGGACGGCGAACGGACCCCCGACCTCCCGCTCGCCGCCGGCAGCGTCGTCGGGCTCCGCCACGACACCACCGGACCCATGGTCCTGCGGGCCGCCTACGAGGGTGCGGCGGCGTCACTGCTCGACTCGATCGCGGCCATCCGGGAGACCGGTGCCAGCGTCGACGACGAGGCGCCGCTGGTGCTGATCGGGGGCGGGGCCCGGGGCACGGCCTGGCGCACGGTGATCCGGCGTCTGTCCGGCCGCCCGGTGCAGGTGCCCGCCCGCACGCAGCTGGTTGCCCTGGGCGCGGCGGTGCAGGCCGCGGCGGTCCTGGGCGGGGAGGACCCGGTGGCCGTCGCCGCCCGCTGGGACACCCGAGGCGGCGAGGTGCTGCCCGCGCTGCCCCGCGCCGACGACCGGTGGGACCGGCTCCGCGCCGTCCGCGAGGACCTGCAGGGACTCAACCGACGGGGATGACGGCGCTGGTCCGGGCCGACGACGGGATGCGACGGCGACCACGCAGGTCTGGCGCCGACTCAGGACGCGACGAACCCACGGTCCCGGGCGACGGAGACGGCCGCACGCCGGTC
>CAZDIF010000072.1:0-2999 GCA_964505365.1 uncultured Actinomycetota bacterium | reverse complement strand
CTCAGGACGCGACGAACCCACGGTCCCGGGCGACGGAGACGGCCGCACGCCGGTCCGCCACGTCGAGCTTCATCAGCACCGCGGTCACGTGGTTCTCCACCGTCCGGGGCGAGATGAACAGCCGATCGGCGATCTCGGCGTTGGACAGCCCGTCCGCCAGCAGGGCCAGGACCTCCGCCTGCCGGGACGTGAGGCCCGCGAGGTGTGCCCGGGTCGTCGCCGACCGCCCCCGCGGGACCCGGACCCCGACCGCCCGCAGCTCCCGTCGTGCACGGGCCGCCGTCGCACCGGCCCCCAGCCCCTCGAACAGCTCGATGGCGCGAAGCCGTGCCTCGGTGTCGCCGTGCAGCAGCGCCACCCCCTCCTCGTAGGGGACGCCGCGTGACCGCCAGAACTCGGCGGCGAGCTCCCACCGCCCGTCGATGATCGCCCGGTAGCACTCGGGGGTGTGGGCGGGGACGTCGTCGAGGAGGTCGAGCTTCCAGAGCCACAGGACCAGCGCACCGCTCGGCCACGGCGGGCCGGAGGCCCGTGCGTGCTCCGCCGTCGCGAGGATGAACGCGCGTCGGTCCGCGTCGTCGTCCCCGACCAGCCACGTGTACTCGGCCAGCACGGAGGCCATCGGGTCCAGCTGCTGCAGCTCGCCCGACTGCTCGGCGTGCGACCGTGCGCGTTCGAGGATGCTGCCGGCCTCCGCACGGCCCCGCCTCGCCTGCAGCAGCCCCAGGATCCTCCAGCCGATGTTCGCGGGATGGGGCCCACCCTGGAGCGCGTCGGTGGCCGTGGTCTCGGCTTCCTCCCATGACCCCTGCCACAGGAGGATCTCGGCGTACATCGCCTGTGCGTACGCCTGCAGCGACCCTTGTTCGTGACGGGCCGCGGTCTCCCGGGCCCGGCGGGCGAGGTCGGACGCCCGCGCGACGTCGCGGACGTCGCCGCACATCCCCGCCAGGTTGATGAGGGCGATCGTCTCCTCCTGCCGGAACCCCGCCCGGGCCGCGCGGCGCTGGGCCTCCTCGACGACCGCGAAGGCCTCGTGGTCCCCGGCGTTGTAGGCGATCGCACCGGCCCACATCATCGCCCGCACCGTCGTCAGTTCGTCGCCCTCGGCCTCGGCCATGCGGCGGGCCCGTTCGGCGAGGCCCACGGCACGGCGGTCGTCGCTGCCCGCCATGAAGAGGAGCCAGGCCTGCTGGGTGAGCGCCCGGGCCAGGGCCCTGCTCGGGCCGTCGGGCTCGAGGATCCCGACCGCCTCGACGGCACACGCCTCGGCCTCCGCGGGCATGGCCGTGCGCTCGTACACGGTGACGGCCAGGGTCAGGGTTCGCGCCAGCGCCACGTCGTCGTCCAGTGTGCGACGGATGGCGATGGCCTCCGTCACCAGCTCGGCGGGCCTGCCGCTCCCCAGCATCACCTCCGACCCCGCCCACTCCTCGAGCACGTCGGCGCGCTCCGACGGGGGGAGCCGGTCGAGGTGGGGGCCGAGCGCCTGGAAGTGCGCAGCGGCCTCCCGGTGGCTCTCGATCTCGACGGCGGCTCGCGCCGCCCGAGGTGCATGGCGCACCAGTGCCTCGACGTCGCCGGCCTCCCGGGCGTGGTGGACCAGCCGCGACGGCTCGGCCCGGTCTCCCAACCGGTCGAGGACCATCCGGTTCAGCTCGCGGCGTTCCGCCGGCGTGAGCGACGACTCCACCGCGCGCCGCTGGAGCTCGTGCCGGAAGAACAGGTCGTCGGCGTCGACGACGAGCAGCCCCCGGGGGGAGGCGGCCTGGACCGCTTCGGCCGTCGGCCCCACGAGCGCCTCGACCAGGTGACGGGTCGCGCCGCCCGGGACGACCGACACCAGTCGCAGCAGCTGCCGGGCCCCGTCCGGCAGCTTCGCCACCCGCGCCAGCACGGCGTCCCGTACCGATCCGGGGACCGCCGCGGTGCCGGACCCGACCACCTCGGCCACGAACAGCGGGTTCCCACCCGTGAGCGAGAGGATCTCGTCCACCGCGAAGGGACGGTCCCCGATCATGGTGGCGACCGCCGTGGCCGACAGCGGTCGCAGGAGCAGGCGCTCCACGCGCTGCGGGGGCAGGTCGCCGATCACCTGGCGGAGCGGATGGTCGAGGTCCACCTCGCCGTCCCGGTAGGTGAGGAGCACGAGGCCGTTGGCTCGGCCGATGCGCCGGCCGAGGAACCGGATGGTGTCCAGCGTCGCCTCGTCGGCCCACTGCGTGTCCTCGATCACGAGCACGGTGGGTCGTGCGGGACGTGACAGGAGGGCGAGGAGGGCCTCCATCACGGCACGGGTGTCACCGTGCGACAGCGGGTCGGCGACCGTGGGCTCGCGCCGGGCGACGTCCCAGACCGGTCCGAACGGCTGCGGCGTGAGAAGGTCGTCACAGGCGCCCACCAGCACGTGGGCCCGGGCGGACTCCTCGGCCACGAACCGCTCGACCAGGGTGCTCTTGCCGATGCCCGCCTCGCCGCGGACCAGGGCGACGCGACCGCCGGCGACCGTCAGGTCGTCCACGAACCCGGACAGCGTCCGGAGCTCACCGTCGCGTTCCAGGATCATCGAGGGTGCCCCTCGGTGGTCGTCCGGAGGGACGAGAGCCACCGGACGCCATCATGCTGGTCGGTGACCCGTTCGTCCAGCAGTTCGGCGCCTCACCCGACGGGGCTGACGGCCTCCTGCTGTTCCCGGTCGCCGACGCCCGGGTCGGGTTCGGCGCTGGCGCGGGCCCGCTGGCCGGGCCACCAGTTGTGCCGACCCAGCAGCGTCGCCAGCGAGGGCACCAGCAGCGTCCGGACCACGAACGTGTCGAGCAGGATGCCCATCGTGGTCGCGAACCCCATCTGGACCAGCGAGTCGACCCGGGCGGCCATCAGGGCCGCGAACGTGCCGGCGAGGATCAGCCCGGCCGAGGTGATCACGCCGCCCGTGCTGCGCGTGGCGTCGGCGACCGCCCGCCGGGTCGGCTTGGTCTCGGCCTCCTCGCGGACCCGGC
>CAZDIF010000071.1:3765-9150 GCA_964505365.1 uncultured Actinomycetota bacterium | reverse complement strand
CGGCGCCCTGATCCTGCGCGGCGGCGCGTTCAAGCCGCGCACCTCCCCCTACTCCTTCCAGGGCCTCGGCGAGAAGGGCCTGGACATCCTGGCCGGCGTCGCCGACGACCTCGACATGCCGTTCGTGACCGAGGTGGTCACCCCGGCCGACGTCGAGACCGTCGCCGCGAGGGCCCACATGCTGCAGGTCGGCACCCGCAACATGCAGAACTTCCAGCTGCTGCGCGAGGTCGGCATGGCCGGCAAGCCGGTGCTGCTCAAGCGCGGGATGTCGGCGACGATCGACGAGTGGGTGATGGCGGCCGAGTACATCGCCCACCAGGGCAACCTGCAGGTGGTCCTGTGCGAGCGCGGCATCCGCACCCACGAGCCCGCGACCCGCAACACCCTGGACGTCTCCGCCGTGCCCGTGGCGCAGTCGCTGACGCACCTGCCGGTGATCATCGACCCGTCGCACTCGGGCGGCAAGCGCGACCTCGTGCTGCCGCTGACCCGGGCGGGCATCGCGGCCGGCGCCGACGGGGCGATCATCGACATGCACCCGCGCCCCGAGGTGGCGCTGTGCGACGGCCCGCAGGCGCTCGTCCGCGACGACGTCGTGCGGCTCAAGGAGACGATCGTGCGGTTCACCGACGCCGCCGGCCGCCAGCTGGCGGAACCCGACGCGTCGCACCGCGCCGGTGCCTGGGGCCGCTCGGCGAGCTAGGCCGTCCCACCGCTGCCGGGCGACTCCAGGGCATACATCCGGATGTCGCGGACGCCCTCGGTCGTCCGGCGGTAGATGGTGTAGCCCGGCCAGATCGCCTCGGCCTGTGGCCACACCCGGTCGCGCTCGGCCGCGTCCAGCTCGCGGGCCACGACCGCCCGGGCCTCGCCATCCACCTCGACGATGGCGTGCGGCTCGGCTCGCAGGTTGAGGCTCCAGGCGGGATGGTGTTCGCGGCCGAAGTTCGAGGCGATGACGACCGGCACGCCGTCGAGGTCCAGCCGGGCCAGCGGCGTGGGGCGCGGCTCGCCGGACCGGCGCCCCGTCGTGGTCAGCACGAGGGTCGGAAACAGCAGGTCCGAGACCATGACGCGGCCGCCGGTGACCCGGTGGAGTGCCCGGTCGACCCGGGTCAGCACCTTCGGCCCGAGGACGCGCCGCGCCAGCTCGCTGCCGCCGACCCGCCGCAGGGCACGGCCGAGCCTGCTGTTCGGGTCCACCACGAGCCTCCTCCTCTCTGGCGAGGAGGCGCACGCTACACGGGCTCGGGCGCCGCTTCGGCGATCGGGCGCAGCGCCGGTGGGCTCCACTGCAGTCGCGGGAGGAACACCTGGACCAGCGGCCCGATGCCGGCGGTGAACACCACGGTGCCGACGCCCACCGTCCCGCCGAGCAGCCATCCGAGCACCAGGACGGTCACCTCGATCCCGGCCCGCACCGGGCCGACCCGCCATCCACGCCGGGCGAGCCCGGTCATCAGCCCGTCGCGGGGGCCCGGGCCGAGCCCGGCACCGATGTAGAAGCCGGACCCGACGGCGACCAGCACCGGCCCGGCCAGCATCAGCCCGATCCGTGGCGGCAGCGCGGTCAGCGGCGGGACGATCGCCAGGGTGAGGTCGACCACGGGCCCGATGATCACGGCGTTGGCGAGCGTGCCGATCCCGGGCCGCTCGCGCAGCGGTGTCCACAGCACCAGCACCACGAGGCTGGTGAGCACGGACACGGTGCCGATGGACAGCGACGTGCGGGTGGCGACGCCCTGGTGCAGGACGTCCCACGGGCTCAGGCCCAGGTCCGCCCGCACCATGCAGGCGATGCCGACACCGAACAGCACGAGCCCCAGCAGCAGGCGGGGCACGCGGCGGGGCAGGTCGGTGGCGGGCAGCAGCAGTGACATGGCCGGACGGTACGGACGGGGCCGGCGCCGATCGCAGTCCACCCGGGTGCCAGATGGTCGTCCGCCGCGCGGCGACTCAAGCCGCCGCGTCGGTCCGCCGATGCCCGTAATAGTGCCGTCTGCCCATCGTACGAGGACCCTGGTGTCCGAACTGACCACCGCGATGCAGGCCGCCGTCGAGAGCGTCGATGCCCGACGGCGGCGTCCGTCCGTGTTCGACCCACGCCCGACGTCGTCGGGTGTCGACGTGCTGCAGGAGCACGACCTGCCGCCCATCCGTTCCGTCTCCCGCGACCAGAGCTTCTCGCAGACGCTGGCGCAGGAGTACGGCCGTGGCGTCCACGCCGCGTGGGTCCTGCTGCGTGAGGGCCTGGTGTTCGTCGTGCTGTTCTGGACCGCGGCCATCCTGGCCGCCTTCGTGGTCGCCGACCAGGCCACGGTCGGCGTCGTGCTGACCATCACGCTGGTGCTGCGCGGCGCCCTCGCGCTCGCACGGGCCAGCGGCCGCTGGATGGACCTGGCCCCCTGACCGACCGCATGGCGGGGCAGGCGCAGCCGGGGCCTACGCTCGGCGACGATGCCCGACTCCTCCCCGTCCCTGCTCCGCCGCCTGCGTGATCGCCTCGCGCAGGCAGGTGACGTCGAGGGCGTCATGCTGGCGCTGGGGGCGCTCACCGGGCTGTTCACGGGGCTGCTCGCCGCAGCCCTGATCCTGGCCATCCGCGAGGTCCAGCGCTTCGCCTGGGGCGGCGACGTGGCGACGTGGGAGCTGCTCCTCGTGCCCACGGTCGGCGCGCTCCTGGTCGGCATCTGGATCACCTACGTCGCGCCGGAGTCCAGCGGCTCCGGCGTCACCCGCGTCATGGAATCCATCGCCCTGCGCGGCGGGCGGTTCCGCCGCCGCGTGCCGTTCACCGGCGTCGTGGCGACCGGCGCCGCGCTGGGCACGGGCGCCTCCGGTGGGCGCGAGACGCCGATCGCCCTGCTGGGTGGCGCCACCGGGTCGGCCCTCGGTCGGCTGTTCGCCGTCGACGACCAGCGGATGCGGGCCCTGATCGGGGCGGGCGTGGCCGCCGGGATCGGGGCGTCCTTCAACGCCCCCATCGGCGGGATGATGTTCGCGATCGAGATCATCCTCGGGGGCCTGCGTGCCCGGTCGCTGCAGGTCGTCGTGGTCTCCTCGGTGGTCGGCTCCGTGGTGGCGCGCCAGATCATCGGCTCGGACATCACCTTCCAGCCGGTGCAGGAGTACACGTTCCGCGGGGATCCGGCGGACCTGCTCGTCTTCGCCCTCGTGGGCGTCGTGGCCGCCGGGTTCGGGATCGCGCTCCTGCGCCTCGAGGATCGCGCACTGGAGCTCTTCAGCCGCGTCCGTCGGCGCACCCGCTGGCGCCCGCTGACCCTGGCCGCCGGGGGACTCGTCGTCGGGCTCACGGCGCTGGTCGTGCCGGAGGTGATCGGCTCCGGCGACCGCCTGCCCCCGATCTCGGGCATCCGTGAGCCGATCCAGCACATGCTGGACGGCGAGTACGGCGTCGGCTGGGAGACCGCGCTGATCCTCCTCGGACTCTTCGCCGCGAAGCTCGTGGCCACGTTGGCCTCCGTCGGGTCCGGCAACGCCGTCGGCACGTTCGCGCCCACGCTGTTCATGGGCGCGGCGCTCGGTGCCGCGGTGGGCGCGATCACCTTCGGCGTGCCCGGCCTCGACGTGCTGCCGGGGGCGGTGGCGCTGGTCGGCATGGCCGCGGCCTTCGCGGCCGTGGACAAGGCGCCGCTGACGGCCATCCTCATCGCCTTCGAGCTCACCGGCGACTACGGCATGATCCTGCCGCTGATGCTCGCCTGCGGCCTGG
Source organism: uncultured Actinomycetota bacterium (assembly GCA_964505365.1). Lineage (GTDB taxonomy): Bacteria > Actinomycetota > Nitriliruptoria > Nitriliruptorales > Nitriliruptoraceae > CAWCLK01. The sequence goes on along the minus strand of CAZDIF010000071.1, from coordinate 5,414 downwards.
CCACGTACCTGTCCAGCCTCGTCGAGCCCGACTCGGTGTACGTGCGCCCGCTGCGGCAGCGCGGCATCACCTTCGGCCAGCCGGCGGACGTCGACGTGATGCAGGCCGTCACCGTCCGCGAGGTCATGACGCGCGCGCACCCCACGGTGCGCCAGGAGCAGGCGTGGCCCGAACTGCGTGACCTGTTCGACCGCACCGGCTCGCACGGCTTCGCGGTGGTGGACGGCGGGCACCGGCTGGTCGGCGTGATCACCCACACCGACCTCGAACGTGCGAAGAGCCGCGACGACGTGCTCAACGAGCGGCGCCCGATCGAGACGCTGACCGCCGAGGACCTGTGCACCCATGGTCCCGTCATCGTCCATCCCGACGACCCGGTCTACACGGCGGTGCAGCGCATGGCCGCCCTCGACATCGGGCGCGTGCCGGTGGTCGAGCGTGGCAGCAACCGCCTGCTCGGGCTGATGCGCCGTGCCGACGTGCTGCGGGCGTACCAGCGCGGCCTGCACCGCCACCTCGGCGACCAGCAGCGGTTCGCCTCGCAGCGTCTCCGCGACCTCTCGGGCGTCGCCTTCGTGGAGCTGACGGTCGGCAGTGACACGGCGGTGACGGGGCGGCCGGTCCGCGACGTGCCGTGGCCGCCCCGCACCGTGCTCACGTCGATCCGGCGGGACGGCCAGGTCGTCATGCCGACCGGTGACACGGTCATGCAGGCGGGCGACGAGGTCGTCGCGCTCACCGACGAGGACGCGGTGGCTCGGATGCACACGCTGGTCTCCGAGCCGATCGGCGAGGCACTCGACCCCACCGACCCCGAACAGCGGTCCGCGACGTGAGCGACGAGGCGCCGTCCCTTCCCCGTGCGGTCGTCCCCACGGCGCTGTTCGGCGTGGCCAGCGTCCTGGCCTACGTGGGCACGTGGGCCGTGGGTGGACTGGTCTGGGACGGCTACGACCCGTTCCGGCAGGCGATCAGCGAGCTGTTCGCGCTCGGGGCCCCGCCCGGCGTGCGCGTGCCGCTGGCGGCCGGCCTGGTGGTCAGCGGCCTGGGGCTCGTCGCCTTCGGGTGGGCACTCGACGTGGGGCTGCCGGGCCGTGGCCGGACCGGGCCCGCCCTCGCCGCGCTGTCCGGCGTGATGACCATCGCGGTCGTGGCGGCGCCGTGCTCGGCGGACTGTCCCGGGTTCGGCGCGACCGCAACCGACACGTGGCACGTCGTGACCGCGGCCACCGGCTACGTGGCGCTGATGGCCGCCCCGCTGGCCATCGGCTGGCGGGTGCGAACGGCGATGCCCCGCTTCGCCGCCGTCTCCTGGGTGCTGGGCGGGGTCGCGCTCGTGCTCTTCCTCACCCGTTCTGCCGGCCTCACGCCGTGGGTCCCCGGGCTGCAGCAGCGCATCTTCAACACGGTGGCGGACGCCTGGTACGTGGTGGCCGGGGTGGTGCTGATCCGCCGTGCGCGGGACCCGGACTGGACGGGGGCCTAAGGTTCGCCTAACCTGTGGTGGCACGCCAGATCAAAGGCCCACCGCACGTGATCGTCTGCCACTGCGCCGTCGTCACGGACCACGAGGTCCGTGACCACATCGCACGCGGGGCGACGGACGTCTGTGCCCTGGCCGAGGCCTGTGGCGCCGGCCGCACCTGCGG
>CAZDIF010000071.1:0-3665 GCA_964505365.1 uncultured Actinomycetota bacterium | reverse complement strand
GTCCTAGGCTGGACCGCCACCCGTCCAGGAGAGGCACGCGCATGCAGGGCGACCCGGAGATCATCGAGTTCCTCAACGAGCACCTGACCGGGGAACTGACGATCATCAACCAGTACTTCCTCAACTCCCGCATGCTGGAGAACTGGGGACTGCCGGGCCTGGCGTCGCTGTTCCGCGACCGCTCGCTCGACGAGATGAACGACTCCGTCGAGCTGATCGACCGGATCCTGTACTTCGAGGGACATCCCAACCTGCAGCGGCTCGACACGGTCCGCGTGGGCGAGAGCCCGCTCGAGATGATCCAGTTGGCGCTCGAGTGCGAGAAGGAGGCCATCGAGCGGCTCCAGCGCGGCGTCGAGCTCGCCGTCGACAAGCGCGACACGGGCACACGCGAGCTGCTGGCCGGGATGCTCCGGGAGGAGGAGGACCACGCCGACGGGTTCGAGGCCCAGCTCGACGCCATCGAGCAGATCGGCATCCAGAACTACCTCGCCCGCTACGCCACCCCCGAGAGCACCTGACCGGTCGCGCCGCGGGGAGTACTCAGGCGCGCAGCTGCTGCTTGCTGGCCTCGATGGGTGCGGGCAGCGCGGAGCCGCCCATGAGCGCCTCGTCCACGGCGGCGGCGCAGGCCCGGCCCTCGGCGATCGCCCAGACGATCAGGCTCTGGCCACGGCCCATGTCGCCGCACACCCAGACGCCGTCGACGCTCGTCGCGTAGTCGTCGTCGCGGGCCACGTTGCCCCGGTCGGTGAGGTCGACGTCGAGCTGGTCGAGCATGCCCTCCCTCTCGGGGCCGACGAAGCCCATCGCGAGCAGGACGAGGTCGATCTCCAGCTCGAAGTCGGTGCCCTCGACCTTCTCGAACCGGCCGTCGACGAACTCGACCTCGTGGGCCTTCAGCGCCCGCACGCGGCCGTCGTCGCCGCCGAGGAAGCGCTCGGTGTTGACGCTGTAGACGCGCTCGACGCCCTCGTCGTGGGCGGAGGTCGTCCGGAAGATCATGGGGTACGTGGGCCACGGGTTGTTCGGGCCCCGCTCCTTGGGCGGCTCGGGCATGATCTCGAACTGGTGGACGATCTCGGCGCCCTGGCGGTTGGCGGTGCCGAGGCAGTCCGCGCCGGTGTCCCCACCGCCGATGATGACGACCTTCTTCCCCTTCGCGGAGATCGGCACCTCGTCGACGCCGAGGTCGCCCTCCTGGGCCCGGTTGGACCAGGGCAGGTACTCCATGGCCTGGTGGACCCCGTCGAGCTCGCGGCCCGGGATCGGAAGGTCACGCGACTGGGTGGCCCCGCCGGCCAGCACCACCGCGTCGTACTCCGCCTGCAGGTCACCGACCGGCACGTCCACGCCCACCTCGACGCCGGTCCGGAACTCGGTGCCCTCGGCGCGCAGCCGGTCGAGCCGGCGGTCGACGTGGCGCTTCTCCATCTTGAACTCGGGGATGCCGTAGCGCAGCAGCCCGCCGATGCGGTCGGCGCGCTCGTACACGACGACGTCGTGACCGGCGCGGGTCAGCTGCTGGGCGGCGGCCAGCCCGGCCGGACCGGACCCCACGACGGCGACCCGCTTCCCGGTGCGCTCCGACGGCGGCTCGGGCACGACCCAGCCCTCCTCGAAGGCCCGGTCGATGATGGTGACCTCGACCTGCTTGATCGTCACCGCCGGCTGGTTGATGCCCAGCACGCACGCGCCCTCGCACGGGGCCGGGCACAGGCGGCCGGTGAACTCCGGGAAGTTGTTCGTGGCGTGCAGCCGGTCGATCGCCTGCTTCCAGTGGTCCCGGTAGACGAGGTCGTTCCAGTCCGGGATGAGGTTGCCCAGCGGGCAGCCCTCGTTGCAGAACGGGATGCCGCAGTCCATGCAGCGGCTGGCCTGGGTCTGCACGACCGGCAGCTCGATCGGCTCGTAGACCTCGCGCCAGTCGCTGATCCGCTCCTCGCGGGGCCGCCAGTTCGGCGTCTCGCGTTCGCGGTGCTTGAGAAAGCCTCGGATGTCACCCATGGGTGTGCACGTCTCCTGTGGTGGGCGCCGCCGCGGGCGCGTTCGTGGTCGTGAAGGTCGGTCAGCCGTGCGCGGCGGCCATGATGGCCTCCTCGACGTCGCGGCCCTCCTCCTCGGCCATCCGGGCGGCCTCGAGGACGCGCTTGTAGTCCTTGGGCATGACCTTCACGAACCGGCGGACCTCCGCGTACCAGTCGTCGAGGAGCCGCTCGGCCACGGCCGACCCGGTCAGGTCGCGGTGGCGGACGACGACCTCGCGCAGCCAGGTCTGGTCCTCCTCGTCCAGCGGCTCGAGGTCGACCATCTCGGTGTTGAGGTCGCGGTGGAAGACCTTGTCCGGGTCGTGGACGTAGGCGATCCCGCCGGACATGCCGGCACCGAAGTTGCGGCCGGTCGAGCCGAGGATCACGGCCCGGCCGCCCGTCATGTACTCGCACCCGTGGTCGCCGACGCCCTCGACGACCGCCAGGGCACCGGAGTTGCGGACGCAGAACCGCTCCCCCACGACGCCACGGAGGAAGACCTCGCCGCCCGTCGCCCCGTAGGCGATGACGTTGCCGGCGACGATCGATTCCTCGGCGACGAAGTCGGGGTGGCTGTCCTCGGGCGGGCGGACGATGATCCGGCCACCCGACAGGCCCTTGCCGACGTAGTCGTTGGCGTCCCCGTACAGCCGCAGGGTGATGCCCTTCGGCAGGAAGGCACCGAACGACTGCCCGGCGGACCCGGTGAACGTGATGTCGATGGTGTCGTCCGGCAGGCCCAGCCCGCGGTACCGGGTGGTGAGGTGGTGGCCCAGCAGCGTGCCGACGGTGCGGTTGCTGTTGCGGATGGGCAGGTCGAGGCGGACCGGCTCCTCGCGCTCCAGCGCCGGCTCGGCCAGCCGGATCAGGTCCTGGTCCAGGGCCTGGTCGAGGCCGTGGTCCTGCTCCTTGGAGCAGAACGGGTCCTGCTCCCACGGCGAGACCGGCTCGACGAGGATGGGCGACAGGTCCAGCCCGTCGGCCTTGTAGTGCTCGACGGCCCGCTCGACGTCGAGGGCGTCGACGTGGCCGATGGCCTCCTCGAGCGTCCGGAAGCCGAGCTGGGCGAGGTACTCGCGCACCTCCTCGGCGACGAACTCGAAGAAGTTGACGACGAAGTCCGGGTCGCCGATGAAGCGCTTGCGCAGCTCGGGGTTCTGGGTGGCCACGCCGACGGGGCAGGTGTCGAGGTGGCACACGCGCATCATGATGCAGCCGGACACGACCAGCGGCGCGGTCGCGAAGCCGAACTCCTCGGCCCCCAACAGGGCGGCGATGACGACGTCGCGGCCGGTCTTGAGCTGGCCGTCGGTCTGCACGACGATCCGGTCGCGCAGGCCGTTGGCGATCAGCGTCTGCTGGGTCTCGGCGATGCCCAGCTCCCACGGACCCCCGGCGTGCTTGAGCGAGTTCAGCGGGGACGCGCCAGTGCCACCGTCGTGGCCGGACACCAGCACGACGTCCGACTTGGCCTTCGCCACGCCGGCGGCGACCGTCCCGACGCCGCGCTGGGCGACCAGCTTGACGTGGATGCGGGCCTTCGGGTTGGCGTTCTTGAGGTCGTGGATCAGCTGCTTGATGTCCTCGATCGAGTAGATGTCGTGGTGCGGCGGCGGCGAGATCAGGCCCACGCCC
>CAZDIF010000070.1:0-9169 GCA_964505365.1 uncultured Actinomycetota bacterium | reverse complement strand
CCGGTGGGTGACCCTCGTCGCCGTGGGGTTGTGGACCAGCAGCGCCCGCACCTAGGTGGCCAGCGCCTGGTCGAGGTCGGCGAGCAGGTCGTCGACGTCCTCGACGCCCACCGACAGGCGCAGCAGGTCGTCCGGCACCTCCAGCGCCGTGCCCGCCACGGAGGCGTGGGTCATCACCCCCGGGTGCTCGATCAGGCTCTCGACGCCACCGAGCGACTCGGCGAGGAAGAACAGCCGCGTGCGCGCTGCCACGTCCATGGCCCGCTGCGCCCCACCGGCGACGCGGAACGACACCATGCCGCCGAACCGCCCGGCCATCTGTTGGGCCGCCAGGTCGTGCTGCGGGTGGTCCGGGAGGCCGGGGTAGAGCACCTCGGCCGCCCCGGGGTGGTCGACCAGGGCCTCGGCGACCGCCATGGCGTTCGTGCAGTGACGGTCCATCCGCAGCTGCAAGGTCTTGATCCCGCGCAGCGTCAGCCAGCTGTCGAACGGACCGGGCACCGCGCCGACCGCGTTCTGCAGGAACCGCAGCTCCTCCGCGGTCGCCTCGTCGGTGCACACGGCGCCGCCCACCACGTCGGAGTGCCCGCCGAGGTACTTCGTGGTCGAGTGCACGACCACGTCCGCGCCGAGCGCGAGCGGGCGCTGCAGGGCCGGGGTCGCGAAGGTGTTGTCGACGACCAGGCGCGCCCCGGCGTCGTGGGCGACCTCGGCCAGCGCCGCGACGTCGACGACCTTCAGCAGCGGGTTGGTGGGCGTCTCGGCCCACACCATGCGGGTGCGGTCGGTGACGGCCGCCGCCGTCGCGTCGAGGTCGGACAGGTCGACCGGCGTGACCTCGAGGCCGAACCGGCGGTGGACGTGGTCGATCTGCCGCCACGTCCCGCCGTAGACGTCGTCGGCCATGACGACGTGGTCGCCGGGGGACAGGAGGCGGAACACCGCGTCCTCGCCGGCGAGTCCGGACGCGAAGGCGACGCAGGCGTCGGCGCCCTCGAGACTGGCGAGGCACTCCTGCAGGGCGTCACGCGTGGGGTTGCCGGTCCGGGCGTACTCCCAGCCGCGGTGCTGCCCGACGGCATCCTGCACGAAGGTGGAGGTCTGGTGGATGGGCACCACGACCGACCCGGTGCGGGGGTCGGGCTCCTGGCCGACGTGGATGGCGCGGGTGGCGAACCCGTCGTCGTGGTCGGTCATCGCTGCCTCGACGAGCCGGAGAGGTAGGCGAGCAGATCGGCGCGGGTGAGCACGCCGGTCGGGCGCTCGGCCTCGACCACGACCACCGCCGTGGTGCCGGACCCGAGGGCCTCGAACACGTCCTCGATGGACAGGTCGGGCGGGATCGTCGGCAGGGGTTCCTGCATCACCTCGCCGACCGGCCGCTGCATGATGGTGGGGTCGCGCAGGGCCGCGTCGAGCAGGGCGTTCTCGCGGATCGACCCGAGCACGTCGGCGGCCGTGGCGTCGTCGTGGACACCCTCGGCGAACACCGGCATCTGCGAGACCCCGTACTCCTGCAGCAGGTGGATGGCGTCCGAGACCAGCTCGGAGGGGTGGACGTGGACGAGCGCCGGCAGGTCGGTCCGCTTCTCGCGCAGGGCGTCCCCGACGTGGCCGTGGGACCGGTCGAGGAAGCCGTGCTCGGCCATCCACGCCTCGTCGTAGACCTTGGAGAGGTAGCCGCGGCCGGAGTCGGGCAGCAGCACGACGATCGTGGCGTCCTCCGGCTGGGTGGCGGCGTAGCGCAGCGCGGCCACCAGGGCCGTCCCACCGGAGCCGCCGACGAGGATCCCCTCCTCGCGCGTGCAGCGCCGGGCCATCGCGAACGACTCGGCGTCGGAGACGCGCTCCCACACGTCGACCATCGAGGGGTCGAAGGCCGCTGGCCAGAAGTCCTCGCCAATGCCCTCGACGAGGTAGGGGTGGATCTCGTCGCCCGAGTACAGGGACCCCTCCGGGTCCGCCCCGACGACCGTCACGTCGGACTTGCGCTCCTTCAGGAACCGGCCCACGCCGGTGGCCGTCCCGCCGGTGCCCACGCCGCAGACGAAGGCATCGATCTGCCCGGCGGTCTGTCGCCACAGCTCCGGGCCGGTGGAGAAGTAGTGCGTCTGCGGGTTCGCCTGGTTGTAGTACTGGTTGGGCAGCAGGTGGTTGGGGCGCCGGCCGAGGCGGTCGGAGACCGAGTAGTAGGAGCGCGGGTCCTCGGGCTCGACCGCGGTCGGGCAGACCACGACCTCGGCGCCGTAGGCGCGCATGAGCCCGATCTTGTCGTTGCTGACCTTGTCGGGGACGACGAACACGCAGCGGTAGCCCTTCCGGGCCGCCGCGATCGCCAGGCCCACGCCCGTGTTGCCGGAGGTGGGCTCGACGATCGTGCCCCCCGGTCGCAGGTCGCCGGCGGCCTCGGCGGCCTCGATCATCGCGATCCCGATGCGGTCCTTGACCGAACCGCCCGGGTTGAGCATCTCGAGCTTCGCCAGCAGGGTCGGCGGGACGTCGCGGGACAGCCGGTCGAGCGCGACCAGCGGGGTCTCGCCCATGAGGGCGACGAGGTCGGGTGCGACCTCGCGGCCCTTGTCGTCGCGGAACGTGCGCGGCCCGTCGAGCGGGTCGTGCGCGATCCCCGGCGTGTCCCGGTAGATCGACCGGTCGGCGACGTCGATGGCGGGGGTGGAGGACTCGGTCATCGGCTGCGTGGCTCCCGAAGGCGTGGGCTGGCGAGCCTACGACCGCCGCACGCCGCCGTGCATGCGGTGCACAGGGAGCGCACCCCGGCCCGATTCGGTACCCCCGGTAGGAATCGAACCTACGCACGTGGCTCCGGAGGCCACTGCTCTATCCACTGAGCTACGGGGGCGCGCGTGGATCGACCCCGGACGGTACCAGTGGCCCACAGGGCCCGGGAAACCCCGGACGGCCGTTGCGCACCACTAGCGTGCCGGGACGTCCTGAGGAGGTTCGCGAGGTGGCCCACCGCGTGCTGGCGGTCGACGACGACCCCGTGATCCGTCAACTGCTGGAGATCAACCTCGAACTCGAGGGCTACGAGGTCCGGCTCGCCAGCGACGGTGTCGAGGCCGTCGAGGCAGCCCGCGAGTTCCGCCCCGACCTGATCCTGCTCGACGTCATGATGCCCCGGATGGACGGCTGGCAGGCGTGCGCGACCATCCGCGAGGACGCCGACCTCGCCGAGATCCCCGTCGTGTTCCTGTCCGCCCGCGCCCAGGACGCCGACGTCGAGAAGGGCGAGGCGCTCGGCGCCGCGGCCTACCTCACCAAGCCCTTCGACCCGGGTGACCTGCTCGACCTCGTGGCCGAGCTCGTCAAGGGCGCCTGACCGCCGCGAGCGCCAGGACGGCCAGGGCGAGCAGGCCCAGCCCGCCGCCGGTGGCGGGCAGCCCGCGCCGTGGTGCCGGGGCGGGGTCGGGTTGGCTGTCCCCGGCCGACGGTCCCGGCGCCCCCGCACGTCCCACGGCGCAGTCGGACCCCTCGGCTCCGCCGATCCACCGCGGGTCGTCGACCCGGTAGGCCCGCTCGGCGAGGTAGTCGTCGGGGTCGAGGAGGAGGTCGACCTCGGCCTCCACGCCCTGCTCCTCCATCTCGCCCAACAGCGCATCCTCGTACTGCGCCTGGCCCGCCGAGATCACCGGGGCCCAGGCGTCGGCATGGGTCGGGACGAAGACGCGTGGCTGGGTCGCCGCGATGTACAGCACCGGGTCCTGCAGGCCGGACACCGGCTGGTCGAAGCCGAGGATGGCGTTGGCGAGCACGTCGACGCAGCCGGGCATCGACGCCAGGGCCTCGCCGACGGCCGGGTGGTCGAAGATGGGCCCCGCGGAGTCGCCGAGGAGCAGCGTGAACTGGCCGTCGGCCAGGTGGTACATCCACGTGCCTCCCTGGTCCTGCTCGGCCTGCTGGCCGAGGAACCGCGCGAGCTCCTCGGGGTCGTCGGCGAAGTGCTCCAGGTAGGGCTCGTGGTCCATGATCGGGAGGAACGGGTCCAGTTCGTTGTCCTCGCTCGGTGGCGTGGCAGCCGAGTGGACGTGCTGCAGGACGGTCACCGGCGCGACGTCCGCGAACAACCGAAACGACCGTGCCGTCCCCGGCGGCGGGTCGTCGGCCGTGCCCGTGATCGCGCACGCGAAGTCCGTCCCGACCCCCTCGCGGGTGGCTCCGGCGACGGCGACGTCGCAGATCTCGTCGCTGCCGACGACCGCGGCTCCCGAGCGGCCGGCCACGTACCCGAGGTCGCCCGCGTGGTCGAAGTGGCCGTGGCCCACCAGCACCGCCTCGGGTTCGAGCCCGGCGAGTTCCTCACGGCCCAGGGGGAGGTAGTCGGTGACGGCGCCGATGATCTCCCACGCGTCGAACAGCAGCAGGTGGCCGCCGATCGTCACCACGAACGACGACACGCCCGTCCAGTGCAGGGTGACGTATCGCGGGTCGTCCCAGTGCTCGCCGAGCAGCTCGTCGCGCAGCGCAGCCGCCTCGTCGCTGACCTCGACGGCGTTGCTCGGAGGTAGCGGGTCCCACTCGCTGATCGGCGTGCGCCCGGGGCCGTCCTGCGCCCCCGCCTCCGGCGGACCCGCCGTTCCGACCACCAACAGCACCGCAAGCAACAGCGTGAACACGCGCATGGCCTGACCCTCCCTCGCTGGGCGAGCCTAGGCCGTCGTCACGGCTCGAGGTCAGTCGGCAGCAGGCCGTAGACCAGCGTCGCCTCGCGATCCGTGCCGGTGCCGGTGGTACCGCGCAGGGTGCCCTCCAGCTGGAACCCCACCTTCTCGGCCACGCGGGCACTGGCGACGTTGGCCGGATCGCAGGTCCACATCAGGCGTGTCCAGGGCCAGTCGTTCGAGAAGCCCCACTGGACGAGCGCACGCAGGATCCGCGTGCCGTAGCCCTGCCCCGCACGGGAGGCCGCCACCCACATGCCGATCTCGGCCACCCCGGACTCCACCCCGCCCCAGCGCGGGTGGTAGCCGGTGCCGCCGATCAGCGTGTCGTCCTCCCACACGGACAGGATGAAGTCCTCGCGCTTGAGGTACTGGCCGGCGAAGTCGTGCACCAGCACCTCGGCCTCCACGGGCGTCTGCGGGTCGCGCGCCCACTCCATCCACGGGCGCAGGTGGTGGAGGGAGGCATTCGTCGTCTCGGCAAGCAGCCGCCCGTCACCCGGCCGCCACGGCCGTAGGTGAAGGCCGTCGATGGTGGTCGAGGCCGGCGGGAGGAAGTGTTTCGCCACGGATTCCCCCAGGTCGGGCGAGCCCTCGACCATAGCCGGTGGGCCCCGGCCCCGTACGCTGCCACGCCGCACCTCGACCCCGACACCACGCAGGCCGATCACCATGGCGCGCCCCGACGACATCGACCCGGTGCTGGCCGACCTCGGCAGCCGGATCCGTGCTGTCCTGGCGGCCGCCGACCTGCCCGACAGCGACCCGGGCTTCGAGCGCCCGAAGCAGGCCGACCACGGCGACTGGGCCTCGACCGTCGCGCTGCGCCTGGCCAAGCCGGCGAGGCAGGCGCCGCGGGACATCGCCCAGCGGATCGTCGACGACCTCGACCTGCCCGACCAGGTGGCCGAGGTCGAGATCGCCGGCCCGGGATTCCTCAACTTCCGGTTCGCGCCGTCCTACTACCACGCCCTGGTCCGGCAGGTGCTGGACGAGGGCGAGCACTTCGGCCGCCGGACGCGGGACGACGCCCCGACGGTCAACGTCGAGTTCGTCTCCGGCAACCCCACCGGCCCGCTGCACATCGGCCACGGCCGATGGGCGGCCACCGGCGACGCCATCGCCGCGCTCCTGGAGGCCGCCGGGCACCCCGTCACCCGCGAGTACTACGTCAACGACGCCGGTGAACAGGTCCGCACCTTCGGCGAGTCCGTCGTGCTCGTCGCCCGTGGCGAACCGCTGGACGCGCACCACTACCAGGGCGCCTACATCGCCGACATCGCCGAGGAGCTCCGCGCGGCCCACGGCGACGAGGTGATGGGCGACGTCGACCGGGTCGGCGAGCTGGCCATCGAGGCCATGCGGTCCCACATCGAGCAGACGCTGCACGCGATGGGCGTCGACTACGACCACTGGTTCTCCGAGCGGCGTGAGCTGCACGAGGCCGGGCGAGTCGAGGAGGCGATCGCCGCACTGCGCGACGCCGGCCACACCTACGAGCAGGACGGGGCGCTGTTCCTGCGCACCGAGGAGCACGGCGACGACAAGGACCGGGTGCTCATCCGCTCCGACGGCCGTCCCACCTACTTCGCGGCCGACTGCGCATACATGCGCGACAAGTGGCAGCGGGCCGACATCCTGTACTACCTGCTGGGCGCGGACCACCACGGGTACGTGGGCCGGCTGAAGGCCGCGGCGGCGTGCCTCGGCATCGACCCCGACGCGCTGGAGCTGCGCATCGGGCAGATGGTCAACCTGCTGCGCGAGGGCCAGCCGGTGAAGATGGGCAAGCGCTCCGGCACCTTCGTCGAGCTGGCCGAGGTGGTCGACGAGGTCGGCGTCGACGTCACCCGTTACCACTTCCTGCGGCAGGGGCTGGACACGACGGTCGACTTCGACCTCGCCACGGTCGCCCAGCAGTCGATGGAGAACCCCGTCTACTACGTGCAGTACGCCCACGCGCGGATCTCGTCGCTTGTGCGCACCGCGGACGAGCGCGGGTTCGACCACGGCGAGGCCGCCGACGCCGACCTGGCGCTGCTCGTCCACCCGGCCGAGCAGGACCTGTTGCTGGCCATGTCGAAGCTGCCCGAGACGATCGCCGAGGCCGCGGACCTGCGGGCGACCCAGCGGCTGGCCCACTACGCCGAGGACCTCGCCGGCACCTTCCACCGCTTCTACACCGAGTGCCGCGTCCTCGTGGAGGATGAGGAACTGGGCCGCGCTCGCTACTGGCTGGCCGTGGCCGCCCGACAGGTGCTGGCCAACGCCCTCGCGCTGCTGCGGGTCTCGGCACCCGATCGGATGTGACGTGCACTCCTCCCCCTGGCCCCTGACCACCCGGCGCGACGACGACGGGGCGCTCGTCATCGGCGACTGCCGGCTGCCGGACCTCCTCGCCGAGCACGGCTCGCCCCTGTGGGTCGTCGACGAGCACGACCTGCGGGCCCGCGCCCGCGCCTACGTCGACGCGTTCCCCGGCGCGACCGTCGCGTACGCATCCAAGGCGTGGTGCACGGTGGGCGTGCTGCAGATCGTCACCGAGGAGGGGCTGTGGGTCGACGTCGCCTCCGGCGGCGAACTGCACACCGCCAACGTCGCGGGCGTCCCCATGGACCAGGTCGTCTTCCACGGCAACGCGAAGTCGATGGCCGAGCTGCGCATGGCGGCCGAGGTCGGCGTCGGGCGGGTGGTCGTCGACTCGTTCGTCGAACTCGAGCGCCTCGAGGCCATCGGTGCCGAGCTGGGCCACACCTTCGACATCTGGCTGCGGATCACGCCCGGGATCGACGCCCACACGCACGACTTCGTCCGCACGGGCCAGGACGACTCGAAGTTCGGGTTCACCCTGTCGCTGGGACTGGCCGACGAGGCCGTGCGCGCGGTCGAGGGCCTGCAGCACGTCGAGCTGCGCGGCATCCACGCCCACATCGGGTCCCAGATCTTCGGCACGGACCCCTTCGTCGCGAACGCCGACGTGCTGGTCGAGCTGCTCGCCCACTGGCGGGCGGAGTTCGACGTCACCATCGCCGAGCTCAACCTCGGTGGCGGCATGGGGATCCGCTACACCCACGAGGACCACCCGGTCGAGATCGCCCGCTACGGCAAGGCCGTGCTGGCCGCCGTCGACGACGCGTGCGACCGGTTCGCGTACCCGCGGCCGCACGTGTTCGTCGAGCCGGGCCGGGCGATCGTCGCACCCTCCACCGTGACCGTGTACACGGTCGAGGTGGTCAAGGCGCTCGAGGGCATCCGGACCTACGTCGCCGTCGACGGCGGCATGTCCGACAACATCCGCCCGGCGCTGTACGAGGCCGAGCACGAGGTTGCCCTCGCCAACCGCGAGGGCAGCGAGCAGGTCGGCGTGGTCACCGTCGTCGGCAAGCACTGCGAGTCGGGGGACCTGGTGCGCGAGCGCACCGGCCTGCCCGAGGACGTCGCCTCCGGCGACCTGCTCGCCGTCGCCGCGACCGGTGCCTACACCTCCTCCATGGCGTCCAACTACAACCGCCTGCCGCGCCCCGCCGCGGTGCTGGTCCGGGACGGCCAGGCGCGCACGCTCCTGCGGCGCGAGACCTACGACGACCTCGTCGCCCGCGATGTCGACCTCGAGGCCTGATGTGGGCGAGGTCCACCGCCCACCGGCGGGTGGCGTGGGGCTGGCGTCGGAGCGGCTGGCGTTCGGGCCGGCGACGCTGCAGACGATCGTCCACGACCACGTCGCGCTGCGCACGCCGACGCGGCCGGACCACTGGTCGGGCAACGCGGTCCACCTGTTCGAGCCACCGGCAGACCTCGAGGCGGCCTTCGACCGGTTCGACCGAAGCATCGGGCAGCTGCCAGGCCTGACCCGGCGGGTCGTGGCGTGGGAGACCACCGACGGATCCGACACGCCGGGGGTGGACGTCCGAGAAGGAACCGAACTCCACGTCGTCGAACACGGTGTCCTCGGTCCCGACACCGTCCCGGATTCTCCCGTGGTCCCGGACGGGGTGAGACTCGTGCGCGCCGAGACGCCGGAACACTGGGCCGGCGCCAAGGTGCTGTACCTGCAGACCGACTGGGGCGAGTCGGAGCCGTACTGGCGCTGGCACACCGAACAGCAGCGCCAGCTCGGGGAGGGCGGCTCCGCTCTGGTGCTCGTCGCCTATCAGATCGGCATCCCCGTCGGCCGGGCCGGGGTGTTCCTGCCCCACGATGGCGCGGCCGGCGTCGGCGATCGCCTGGCCGTGGTCGAGGACGTGGTCGTCCACCCCCTGTACCGGCGCCGGGGGATCGGCACGGCCATGGTGCTCGCGCTGGTCGATGTCGCCCGGCGGCTGCTCCCCGGCGTCCGGGTCGTCATCGGGTCGGATCCCGGCACGCCGACGGCGGCGTGGTACGCCCGGCTCGGCTTCGAGCCAACGTCGTGGACGTGGAAGGCCGTGCGACCGGTCGCGTGACGGCGCCGTGATCTGTCGTCAGGCGGCGTCGGGGAGGTCGTGGGCGGG
>CAZDIF010000069.1:6773-9261 GCA_964505365.1 uncultured Actinomycetota bacterium | reverse complement strand
GCGGTAGGTGCTGTACCCGAACGGGCTGAGCAGCAGGGGGACGTGGTGGTGCTCGGCAGGGTCGCGCACCTCGAAGGTGATGGTCACCTCCGGCCAGAACGCGGGGGTGGCGGCAGCGTCGAACCAGCGGCCGACGTCGAAGGAGAGCCGGTGCGGGCCGGCCTGCATCGGTTCGCCGACGAGCTCGCCCACGCGGCCGTCGGCATCGGTGGCGCCCCGTCCGACCTCGACCCAGCCGTCGGCGGTGGCGCGTTCGGCGACGACCGCGATTCCCTGCGCGGGGGTGCCGCCGGCGGTGTCCAGCACGTGCGTGCTCAGGCTCATCCTCGACCTCTCATCCGTGGCGTCCTTCCTGCAGCCAGGCCTCCAGCCGCAGGCGGGTGATCTGGCGCTGCTGCTCCGCGGCGATCGCCAACTCGGTCGCCGCGTCGTGCTCCAGACGCTCCTCCAGGGCAGCCAGCATCTCGGTCGCGGACCGGCCCGCTGCCCGTATGAGGAACACGTGGCCGAAGCGTTGCTCGTAGGCCACGTTGCCCTCGTGCAGACGCCGGCGAACGTCGTCGTCCGCGTCGTCGGCGCCCGCCTGCTCACGCTGTGACCATCGCGAGTGCGAGCGCTCCCCGATACGAGGGTGGGCCGCGAACGCCTCCAGGTGGTCGTCGGAGGACAGCTGGTTCCACACCTGGTCGGCCGTGTCCAGCAGGGCGTCCGGCTCGTGGAAGGGTCGGCGTTCCAGCATCTGCTCGACCCAGCGGCTCGACCCGCAGCAGGCCCGCAGGACCTGCTCGGCGGCCTCGCGCTCCATGACGTCGAGCAGCTGGACGCCGGCACGGCGCCACCCCTGCTCGGTCACGCGGCCGAACGCTCGCAGTCGCGCCACCCCGCCGTCGGGCAGCACCGACAGCCGCAGGTGAGTGGCCGGTACCCGGGTCGCAGCATCGAGGACGTGCCGGGCGTGCGGCTTCATGGGCGTGGCCGGCACGATCGTCGTCCAGTCCTCCTCGGGGAGTTCGTCATCGTCGGCGGCGCCCGGCGCGTGGGTCACCGCGACGACGCAGCGGTCGGGGTAGTTGCCCTTGAAGTGGGTGGTGTCGATCTCGACCCGCTCCACCTCGCCGATGGCGGCCAGCTGGATCACGACCCAGTCGTGGCCGTCGTCGCGGCGACGCCGGGTCTCCCAGCCGTCACCCATGTCGCGTGCGTCGCCGACCATGATCAGGTTCGACGGCGAGGCGAAGAACGCGTCGGAGCAGGCCACGGCGCGGCCGCCGTTGACGATGGCGGCCAGGTCCAACCGGCCACTCGGGTCCGCGACCTCGTGGAGGTCCGGGCGTGGCCGGCCGAGGACCCGGAACCGGGCGACCCCGCCGTCGGGATGGATGTCGAGGCGCACGTGGGTCACGCGACGTTCGCCAGCCAGGTCGAACTGCTGGGACGCATCCCCTCGCACGCGCGTGCGCCCCAACAGGGGGAACCAGACCGCGTCTGCGGGGGGCGTGCTGGCGTCCGACACGGTGCCGTGGACCTCGACGGCCTCGGGATGGTTGCCGCGGAAGTGGCTCGTGTCGACGACCACGGCGTCCACCGTGCCGGCCACGCCGAGCCGGACGACGCACCAGTCATGACCCGGGGCGCGACGCCGCCGGGTCTCCCAGCCATCCATCAGCTTGCCGCGGTCGGTGAAGGCGCGGGGGTCGAAGTGCGCGGGCCGCGGGTCGAGCAGATGGTCGCTCGCCCCGAAGAACTCGTCGTTCGTGGCGACGACGAGGCCCCCGAGACGGCGGGCGGCGAGGTCCACCAGCCCGGTCGGGAGCTCCCGTCGGCTGGTCTCGTCGGCGGGGGTGTCGATCGCGTCGCCGGATGGGTCCACGGGTGTGCCTGCTCGCGGAGAGGTCGGCCCCATGTCTAGCGCAGCCGCCCGGTCGGTGGGCCGACGGGGCGGCCGTCACGCACGATCGGGCTGCCGGCCAGCCACGTCTCGACGACCCGGCCAGTCACGATCCGGCCATGATGGGGGGTCACCGCGTGGCGGTGCTCCAGGGCCGCCCCGTCGACCTGCCAGGTGGCGTCCGGGTCGAACAGCACCAGGTCGGCGGGGCTGCCCGGCACGATGGCGCCCCGGTCGGTGAGACCCGCGACGGCCGCCGGACCGGTCGCCATCCACCGCACGACGTCCGCCAGGTCGTGCCCACGGGCTCGGGCGGCCGTCCACACCAGGGGCAGGCCCAGCTGGAGCGAGGCGATCCCGCCCCACGCGTCCAGGAAGTCGCCGGTGTCGCGGCGCTTGTCCGCCGGCGGGCAGGGGGAGTGGTCGGACACGATGGCGTCGAGGACGCCATCGGCGAGCAGGTCCCACAACCGCTCGGCGTTGGCCCGGTCGCGGATGGGGGGCGCGCACTTGTACTCGGTCCCGCCGTCGGGGACGTCCTCCGCGTACAGCGTGAGGTAGTGCGGGCACGTCTCGGCGGTGATCGGAAGCCCCTCGGCC
>CAZDIF010000069.1:2198-6673 GCA_964505365.1 uncultured Actinomycetota bacterium | reverse complement strand
TCGGCCACACGGCGGAGCAGGTCGGGGAGCGCCGACGGGTGGACGGAGCCGTACTCGGGCACGCCGCTGTCGCACAGGAACGCCTTGAACCCCCGCACGCCGGCGTCCAGCAGGCCCGCGAGGTCGTCGAGGTTCCCCGGGACCGCGCCCCCCCAGAACGCCACGTCGACGAACGCCTGGGACGCCGCAACGTCCCGCTTGGCCCGCAACGCCGCCACGTCCGTGGTGGGCGGCACGCAGTTGAGCGGCATGTCGACGATGGTGGTGATCCCGCCGGCCGCGGCGGCCCGGGTCGCGGTCGCGAATCCTTCCCAGTGCGTCCGGCCGGGTTCGTTGACGTGGACGTGGCTGTCGACCAGGCCCGGGAGGACCACCAGTGGGCCGGCGTCGATGGTCGCGACCGTGTCGTCGTCGGAGTCCTGCGGGTCGGTGATCGCCGTGACCCGACCATCGGTGATCGCCACCGTGGCCGGTCGCAGGCCGTCCGGCGTCACGACGCGGTCGCTGGTCAGCAGCAGGTTGGGCGCGGTCATCCACGGGACCCTCGTGCGTCCCGGCGGGCCTGTCAAGCAGCCGACGGTGCCAGCAGCCGAGAACGCCGCCCCGCTCCCACGGCAGGGTCTATCCTCGGCGGAAGCCCCTCACGGGAGAGAGGAGGCTGCACTGACCCTCGCCCTGCCCACGGACCTCGCCGGTGCGCTGGATGCGCTTGCAGACAATCCCGACGCGGACCTGCTCGCGGGTGGCACCGACCTGACCGTGGAGGTCAACCAGGGGCACCGGCGACCGGAGGCGATCGTCGCCCTGCGGCGGGTTGCGGAGTTGCAGGGCTTCGAGGTCACCGAGGCGCATCTCGACCTGGGGGCCAACGTCACGTATGCACAGGTGGAGACCGACCTGGCCGACCAGGCACCCGGGCTTGCGATGGCGTCGCGAACCGTGGGATCCCCGCAGATCCGCAACGCCGGCACCATCGGGGGCAACATCGGCACCGCCAGCCCGGCGGGGGACGCGCTGCCCTGGCTGCTGGCGCTGGACGCCGAGGTGGAGCTGGCGTCCCTGGCCGGGTCGCGCACGCTGGCGCTCGCGGACTTCCTCACCGGCCCGAAGCAGACGGCACTGCGACCCGGCGAGATCATCCACCGGGTCCGCGTGGCGCGTCCGGCGGGTCCCCAGCACGTCGCCAAGATCGGGCCACGCAACGCCATGGCGATCGCGGTGGCCAGCGTTGCCGTCGTCGTCGACACCGACCACCGGCGCGTGCGTGTCGCGCTTGGCAGCGCGGCACCGACACCTCGGCGCGCCACGGCGGCCGAGGACCAGATGTCGGCGGCCATGGACTGGACGGCACTGCGGTGCTCGGCGGACGACGTGGCGACGTTCGGCCGCCTGTGCCGAGACGCCGCCGATCCCATCACCGACCATCGCAGCACGGCCGAGTACCGACGCCACGCGATCGGCGTGCTGGCGGCGCGCAGCCTGACGAGGTGCCTGTTCGCATGACCGACACGACCCCCGCCGCCCCCGCCTACCACCTGACCATCAACGGCCGCGACGAACCGGTGGTCTCGTCATGGCTCGGCGAGAACCTGCTGTACGTGCTGCGCGAGCGGCTGGGGTACCCGGGCAGCAAGAACGCGTGCGACCAGGGCGAGTGCGGATCCTGCACGGTGCTGATGGACGGCACGCCGGTGTGCGCATGCTGTGTGCTCGCCGTCGACGCCGTCGGGTCGGAGTTGACCACCGTCGAGGGCGTGGCGGCCGAAGGGCAGCTGTCCGACGTGCAGCAGGCCTTCCTCGACACCGGCGCGGTCCAGTGTGGCTTCTGCACCCCTGGCCTGGTCGTGGCCGCCCACGACCTGCTCGAACGCCATCCGACGGTCGACGACCTGGGCATCCGCGAGGCCCTCAGCGGCAACCTGTGCCGATGCACCGGGTACGGGCGGATCCTGGAGGCGGTGGCGAAGGTCCGCGACCAGCGTCGAGGGCAGCAGGGAGGCGCATCGTGACCGACACCGGCACGACCACCTCCACGCGGCGTGACGCGCCGGCCGGTGGGCTCGGCGAGAGCGCCGACCGGCCCGACGGCACCGCCAAGGTCACCGGCGACTTCGCCTTCTCCAGCGACCTGCACCTCGAGGGAATGCTGTGGGGACGGACGCTGCGCAGCCCCCATGCAGCGGCCCGGATCGTCTCGATCGACACCTCGGCCGCCGCCGCGATGGGGGGAGTTCGCGCCATCCTGATCGCCGAGGACGTCCCCGGCTCCCCGACGTACGGCATGGAGCACCGGGACCAACCCGTGTTCGCGCAGGAGGTGGTCCGCTACCACGGCGAGCCCATCGCCGTCGTGGCGGCCGAACACCCGGAGCTGGCGTTGCGGGCCGTCCAGGCCATCGAGGTGGAGTACGAGCTGCTCGACCCGCTTGCCGACAGCGAGCAGGCGATCACCGCCCCGCCGATCCATCCCGACGGCAACGTGTTCCGCCACATCGCCCTGCGCCACGGCGACCCGGACGAGGTCACCGGCGACGTGATCGTCGAGGGCACCTACGAGGTCGGGATGCAGGACCAGGCCTTCCTGGGCCCCGAGTCCGGCCTGGCGGTCCCGGACGGCGAGGGCGGAGTCGACCTCTACATCTCGACGCAGTGGCTGCACATCGACCGTGACCAGGTCGCGGACTGCCTGGGGCTGCCCCACGAGAAGGTCCGGCTGTCGCTCGCGGGGGTCGGCGGGGCGTTCGGGGGGCGCGAGGACGTCAGCCTGCAGGTGCACGCGTGTCTGCTGGCGCTGGCCACCCGGCGCCCGGTCAAGATGCTGTACTCCCGCGAGGAGAGCTTCTACGGGCACGTGCACCGCCATCCCGCCCGCATGTGGTTCCGGCACCACGCCACCGTGGACGGCGACCTGGTCAAGGTCGAGGCGCGGCTGGTGCTCGACGGGGGCGCCTACGCGTCGTCGTCGACCGCGGTGCTGGGCAACGCCGTCAGCTTCGCTGCCGGCCCCTACCGGGTCCCGCACGCGGCGGTGGACGGCTACGTCGTCCGGACCAACAACCCGCCGTGCGGCGCCATGCGTGGGTTCGGCGCGGTCCAGGCCTGCTTCGGCTACGAGTCCCAGATGGACCGGCTCGCCGACGCGCTCGGCATGGACCCGGTCGATCTGCGGCTGCGCAACGCGCTGGCCAGCGGCGACCGGATGATCACGGGGCAGCGGCTGACCGGCACCGCCCCGGTCCGCGAGGTCATCGAGGCGACGATGGCCCACCCGTTGCCGCCGGCCCGCCGCGATGACGACGTTCTCACGCTGCCGGGAGGGACGGGACTGACGGCCACGGGGAAGGACGTGCGTCGCGGGGTGGCGATGGCCGTCGGGTTCAAGAACCTCATGTACTCCGAGGGCTTCGACGACTTCTCCACCGCGGCGGTCCGCCTCGAGCTCGATCCCTCGGGGGCTCCGTCGGCCACGGTGCGATGCGCGGCCGCCGAGGTCGGGCAGGGATTCCACACCCTGGCGCAGCAGATCCTGCGGAGCGAGCTGGGCGTCGAGCGCGTCGTGCTGGGCCCGACCGACACCTCGATCGGCTCGGCCGGCTCGACCAGCGCATCCCGCCAGACGTGGATGAGTGGCGGCGCCGTCCAGCTGGCCGCCCAGGCCGTGCGCCAGCAGCTGCTCCACCGGGCGTCGGCGCGGCTCGACGTCCCCGTGGACGGCGCACGCCGGGAGCTGCTGGACCTTCGCGGCGACCAGGTCGTGGAGGTCGACAGTGGTCGCGCCGTGTCGGTCGCCGACCTGCTGACCGACGGCCCCATCGAGGAGCTGCGGGAACATCATCACCCGCGGACCGAGCCGTTCGACGAACGCGGCCAGGGCGATGCCCACGTCTCGTTCGCCTTTGCCGCCCACCGGGCCGTGGTCGACGTCGACCCGGAGCTGGGCCTGGTGCGCGTCCTGCAGATCGCCACCGGTCAGGACGTCGGACGGGCGCTCAATCCCCGCGCGGTGACCGGGCAGATCGAGGGCGGCATCGCCCAGGGGGTCGGCCTGGCGGTCATGGAGGAGATCGTGGTCGAGGACGGGCTGGTCCGCAACCCGTCGTTCACCGACTACCTCATCCCGACGGCCCTGGACATGCCCGACGTCGTCGCCACGCTGATCGAGCAGCCCGAGCCCGGCGCGCCCTTCGGGGCCAAGGGAGTCGGCGAGGCACCCACCATCTCGTCCACCCCGGCGGTGGTCGCGGCCATCCGCGCGGCCAGTGGAGCCCCGCTGACGCGCATCCCCGTCCGTGCCCAGGACATCGCCCTCGCGCCGCGAACGACCCAGGCGGCCACGTGAGCCGGCTGGTCCTGCGTGGGGCCCGCCACCCGGGCGACGTGGCCGTCCGGGACGGCGTGATCGAGGCGGTCGGGTCGGTCCCGGCGGAGGACGACGACGTGGTCCTCCGCGTCGAGGGCGACATCGTGACCGCGGG
>CAZDIF010000069.1:0-2098 GCA_964505365.1 uncultured Actinomycetota bacterium | reverse complement strand
GACATGGCCACGGCAGGCGGGGCCGCCTGCCTGGGCCGTGAGGACCTCGGGGCCCTGGTGCCGGGCATGCGGGCCGACCTGGTCGTGTGGCCGGCCGATGACCTCGCTGACGTCCCCGACCCGATCGAGGCCCTGGTGCTCGGTCCCGACCGTCGGGCCCGGCACGTCCTGGTCGATGGTCGTGCCGTCGTCAGCGAGGGTGTTCTCGCCGGGCTGGACCTGGCGACGGCGAGGAAGGATCTGGCGGCGCGGGCGCGACGGCTGTGGGACTGAAGGAGCAACGCGTGAGCATGATCGAGGTCCACGGCCTGCAGGTCGACCAGAGTCTCCACGACCTGGTGGGACAGGAGGTGCTGCCGGGCACCGGCGTGGACGCGGACACGTTCTGGCGCGGACTCGCCGAGATCGTCGACGACCTCACCCCCCGCACCCGCGAGCTGCTCGACCGCCGGGACGAGCTGCAGGCGATCCTCGACACGTGGCATCGCGAGCACGGTGCGGGCGGTCCGGGGGCGATCAGGGACCTGCTCACCGCCACCGACTACCTCGTCACCGACGACACGGCCCCCGCCGTCACGACCCGTGACGTCGACCCCGAGATCGCGACCATCGCGGGCCCGCAGCTGGTGGTGCCGGCGGACAACGCCCGGTACGCACTCAACGCCGCGAACGCCCGTTGGGGATCCCTGTACGACGCGCTGTACGGCACCGACGCATTGGGGGACCAGCCGCCGCCGAGCGACTACGACCCACAGCGTGGGGCACGTGTGGTCGCGTGGGCACGTGGGTTGCTCGACGAGGTCGTGCCGTTGGCTGACGGCTCCTGGACGGACGCAGTCGGGCTGTCGGTGTGGGACGGCGGGCTCGTGCTCCGCACCGACGGCGACCGGGAGACGGGCCTCGAGGACGTCGACCAGTTCGCCGGGCATCGGGGCGACGGCAGCGCGCCGGATGCGGTCCTGTTGCGCAACCACGGCCTGCACATCGAGATCGTGGTCGACCGGGACGACCCGATCGGTCGTGACGACGCGGCGGGGATCGCCGACGTCGTGCTCGAGTCCGCCGTCACCACGATCGCCGACCTCGAGGACGCGGTGGCCGTCGTCGACGCGCCCGACAAGGTCCACATCTACCGGAACTGGCTGGGCCTGATGACCGGGGACCTGACGGCCGAGGTCACCAAGGGCGGCCGCACCTTCATCCGCCGCCTGCGGCCTGACCGTGGCCACGTCGCGCCCGACGGCACCGAGGTCGTCCTGCCGGGCCGGTCCCTGCTGCTGGTCCGCCACGTCGGCCATCACATGACCACCCCCGCGGTGCTGGACCGGCACGGCGACGAGATCTTCGAGGGCATGCTGGACGCGATGGTCACGGCCGCAGCCGCCCTGCACGACGTGGGCGCCGGGGGATCCCGGGCCAACAGCCGTGCCGGATCCGTGTACGTGGTCAAGCCGAAGATGCACGGCCCCGACGAGGTCGCGCTGACGGTGGACCTGCTGGGTCGCGTCGAGGACGTGCTGGGAATGGCGCCGACGACGCTGAAGCTCGGGATCATGGACGAGGAGCGCCGGACGACGCTGAACCTCCCGGCATGCATCCGAGCGGCGCAGGACCGGGTCGTGTTCATCAACACCGGGTTCCTCGACCGGACCGGCGACGAGATCCACACGGTCATGGAGGCGGGACCGCTGGTCCGCAAGGGCGACATGAAGGCGACGACCTGGATCGATGCCTACGAACGTTGGAACGTCGACGTCGGGATCGCCGCCGGGTTGCGGGGGAGGGGCCAGATCGGCAAGGGAATGTGGGCCATGCCGGAGATGATGGCGGCCATGCTCGAGCAGAAGGGCGACCAGCCGCGGGCCGGGGCGTCGACCGCGTGGGTTCCCTCGCCCACGGCCGCGACCCTGCACGCTGTCCACTACCACCAGATCGACGTCGCCGCGATCCAGGAGGACCTCGCCGGCCGGCGTGCGGCCACGATCGAGGAGCTGCTGACCGTCCCGGTGGCGGATCCGACCGCATGGACTGCCGCGGACATCGACCACGAGGTGCGCAACAACGCCCAGGGGATCCTCGGGTACGTCGTGCGGTGGGT
>CAZDIF010000068.1:7457-9319 GCA_964505365.1 uncultured Actinomycetota bacterium | reverse complement strand
GAGCGCGCCGCGGAGTTGAAGGCTGCGTCGGGCGACTGGCCGTCGTGGACGCTCGACGGCGTGGACCTCGACGACCTCGAGCTGCTGGCGACGGGTGCGTACGCCCCGCTGACCGGCTACCTCGGCCGGGCCGACCACGCGGCCGTGCAGCGCACCGGCCGGCTGGCGGACGGGACGCTGTGGCCCCTGCCGCTCAGCCTGCCCGTCGACCGGTCGTTCGCGGACGAGCTGACCGACGGCGACCACGTCGCGCTCCGGGACCCCGAGGGGACGATGCTGGCCGTCCTCACCGTCACGGACCGGTTCGCCGCCGAGGACGACGGCTCCGTGCTGCTGGGCGGGCCGGTCGAGGTCCTGCAGGCCCCCAACCAGTACGACTTCACGACGCAGCGCCACACCCCGGCCGAGTCCCGGCAGGCGCTCGCGCACGGCGGGCACGCCCGGGTCGTTGCCCTGCCGACCGACCTCCCGTTGGTGGCCGCAGACCTCGGGGAGCTGCGACTGCTGGTCAACTCGCTGGGTGCGCGCGTCCACGTGCTGGCCCGGACCGGGACCCCCGCAGTCGGGCCACCGCCCCGCCTCGACCGTGCGGACCTCGTGCGGGTGCTGCGGGCTGGGCTGACCCAGCTGCCGGACAGCGCATGGCTGCTGACGGTGTCACCGATCGCCCGACGGCTGGCCGATCCCGGGCGGCAGGCACTGCTGGATGCACGCGTGGCCCGTGCCCACGGCGCCACGCACGTGGTCGCGCCCGCCGACGCCGACGCGGCCGCGACGCTGGCCGACCACGCAGGCGAACTGGGCGTCGAGGTCGTGCCGGCCCCCACCTCCACGGCCATGACCGCTTCGGAGGTGCAGGACCGGATGGCCGACGGCCGCGACGTCCCCGACGTGATCGCCCCCGCCGCCGTGCTGCGCGAGCTGCGACGGGCCATCCCGCCACGCCACGAGCGAGGCTTCACCGTGTTCTTCACCGGCCTGTCCGGGTCCGGCAAGTCGACGGTGGCGAACATCGTGGCGGCCCGGCTGCGCGAGGAGGGCGGCGGGCGGCGGGTCACCCTGCTGGACGGCGACCTCGTCCGCCGACACCTGTCCAGCGAGCTGGGCTTCAGCCGCGAGCACCGCAACGTCAACGTGCTCCGGATTGGCTGGGTCGCCTCGGAGATCACCCGGCACGGCGGGATCGCGGTGTGCGCCCCGATCGCCCCCTACGACGAGATCCGCCGGCAGAACCGCCAGATGGTGGAGGCCACCGGCGGGGGCTACGTCCTCGTGCACGTCTCCACCCCGCTGGAGGTGTGCGAGGCGCGCGACCGCAAGGGCCTGTACGCCAAGGCCCGAGCCGGGGTGATCCAGGAGTTCACGGGCATCTCCGACCCGTACGAGGACCCCACCGACGCCGACCTGGCCATCGACACGACCGACATCACCCCCGCCGAGGCCGCCGAGCAGGTCGTCGCACACCTGCACGCCGAGGGGTGGCTGGCCGACGCCTGACGTCGAGCCTGCCCTCAGAAGTAGACGGCCGGGATCACCGTCGACGCGGTGGCCAGCACGATCAGGGTCAGCGGCAGCCCCAGCCGCCAGTAGTCGCCGAAGCGGTAGCCGCCCAGCGCGTAGACGATCGTGTTGGTCTGGTACCCGATCGGGGTGAGGAACGACGCGGACGCCATGACGGCGACGCCGACAGCCCAGCCGCGGGGGTCCGACCCGATCCGCTGGGCGACGTCGAGGGCGACCGGGACCATCAGCCCGGCGGCGGCGACGTTGGTGACCAGCTCGGTCAGCACCAGGGTGCCGAGCAGCACCGCGAGCAGGGCCACCGTGGCGTTGCTCGACATGGCGACGGACTCGATCCCCTC
>CAZDIF010000068.1:0-7357 GCA_964505365.1 uncultured Actinomycetota bacterium | reverse complement strand
CGCCACCGCTCCTCGAAGTCCTGGTCGGTCATCAGCAGCAGTGCGTCACCGACCTGCAGCTGGACCTCGCCGAGCTTCGCGTCGATGCGCTCGCCCTGCCGGTGGATCGCGACGATCGCCGCCCCGTAGCGGCCTCGGAAGGACACCTCCTTGGGCGTCCGGCCGGTCAGCGGCGAGTTGGCGCCGACGACGGCCTCGACGAGGCCGTGGCCGTCCCCCTCCAGCAGCGTCGCCTGGGTCTCGTCGGCGTGGACGAGCCCCGCCCGCTCGGTGACCTCGAGCACGTGGTCCACGCGCCCCACGAACGTCAGCACGTCGCCGGCCTGCAGCACGGTGCTCGGTGGGGCCGGGGTGAGGTCGAGCTCGCCACGGCGCACACCCGCGAGGAACACCTCGTCGAGGTTGCGCAGGCCGCTCTCGGCCACGTCCTGCCCGACCAGGGCGGCACCGGGGGCGACCTGCAGGCGGAAGGTGTAGTCGCGTTCGTGGGACGCGACCTTGGACACCGAGGAGGAGCGGTCCGGCAGCAGCCGCGGTGCCAGGGCGATCAGCACCACGCCGCCGAGGATGGCCACGGGCAGGCCGACCGGCACCATCTCGAACAGGTTCATGGGCGGCAGTCCCCCGGTCTGCATGAGCCCGGAGACCACCAGGGTCGTCGATGTCCCGATGGCCGTGACCACGCCGCCGAGCAGCGCCGCGAAGGACAGGGGCATGAGGTACCGGGAGGCGGGCCGGCCCTGACGCTCGGCCCACGTGCGGACCATCGGCCCGAGCGTCGCGACGAGGGGGGTGTTCGCGATCACCGTGGACGCGAGCATCACGGGTGCCAGCAGGCGCACGAGCGAACGGCGATGGCTCCCGCCGGACCCGAGCGCCAGGGCCAGCAACCGACCGAGGCCGCCGTGCAGCTGCAGGGCCCGGGCCACGATGAACAGCCCGGCGATGGTGATGGTCGCCGGCGAGGAGAACCCGGCGAAGGCCTGCGCGGGCGAGACGGCCTGGACGATCACGAGCAGCACGAGTGCCGCGAGCATCGTCGGCGCCGGGGCGTACAGCTCCCGCGCGAGCACGACGATGACGACGACCAGCACCAGGACGGTGACGGCCATGGCTGGGGTCACGGGTCCACACCTGCGCGCGTCGGGGCGTGGGGAGTCTACGAACCTTCGCCCCGCGGGCAGCCATCACCGGTCCGGCGCCAACCTCCGCGGTGCCGGTGACGTCAGCGGAGCAGACCCCGGCGGAAGCCCTCGGCGACGGCCGCGGCGCGGTCGGGGGCGTCGAGCTTTCCGAGGGCGCGCTTGAGCAGGGACTTCACGGAGTTCTCGGTGATGCCCAGCTGGGACCCGATGCGGGCGTTGGTCATGCCCTGTGCGACCAGTTCGAGCACCTCGCGCTCGCGCGTGGACAGGCCGGGCACCCGCATCCCGTCCATGACGGCGACCGCGAGCTGCGTGGCGGTGGTGCCGTCCAGGACCGGCCGCTCGCCGGCCGCGACGCGCCGGACGGCGGCGACCAGCTCCTGGGGGGTCGCCGCCTTCGACACGAACCCGTCGGCACCGTCCTCGATGGCGCGACGGACGACGGCCGGGTCGTCCATGGCGGAGTAGAAGAGGATGCCGACACCCTCGCGCTCGCGCAGCCGTGCGGCCAGCTCGAGGCCCTCGACGCCCGTGCCCTCACCGCTCAGGCGGACGTCGAGGACGACGACGTCGGGCTGGAGCTCGGTCCACTGGGCCAGCAGCGCCTCCGCGGTGTCGAACGTGCCGACGACCTCCAACGGGGCGCCGGCATCGTCGGCCTCCAGCACCTGCTGCATCGCCAGGGCGATCGCCGGGTGGTCGTCGCAGGTGGCGATTCGCAGCACGCCGGGCTCGGTCGAGGGGCGGGCAGTGGTGGTCACGGAGGCTCCGGGCACGGGGGTGGGTCGGGTCATGGCAGGCATCACGGGGTCGACAGGCCGACGCTGACTTCTTCATCGGCCACTCGGACCCGGAGGTTGACCTCCGCGTCGGGGAGGGCGTCGGTCCCCGGGGGCGCGGGCGCCCCCGGTGGCGTCGGAGCGGTCGGTGCGTCGGGCAGCTCCCCCACACTGCCGACCCGGCACTCCACCTGGCCGACCAGCGTCACGTCGCCGCAGGCCGTCACGTGCACCACCTCGGGCTCGGACCGCCGGCCGACGTCGTCGGTGACGACCAGGGTGACGCGGTAGGTGCCGTCCTCGTCGAACTGGTGGGTGACCTGGCGTCCGGACATCCGCCGTCCGTCCACGTCCCAGGCCCAGGACGCGACGGCCCCGTCCTCGTCGGTGGAGCCCGTGCCGTCGAAGGTGCAGCGCCGGCCCTCCCCGCAGGTGGCGTCGATCGCCGCGTCGGGAGCCTCGTTGGTGACCTCGACCACGGTCGTCGTGGTGGCGGTGGCGCCCCGGTCGTCGGTGACGGTCACGCGCACCGTGTGGCTGCCGTCGGCGCGGTAGGTGTGCGACGCGGTCCAGCCGCGACCGGTGGCGCCGTCGCCGAAGTCCCAGCGCACCCGCGTGATCCGTCCGTCGACGTCCGACGAACCGGTGGCGTCGAAGGTGCAGTCCCAGGTCCCGCAGGACGCCCCGATCGCCGCCGTCGGGCCGGTGTTCGGCGTCGGGCGGCCCTTCACCGCGACGAAGCGGTTGCCCTCCCAGCCGATGTTCCAGTGCCGGGCGAGGTAGCTGCCGGACGCGGCCGCGGTGCTGAAGTAGGTGTCGTGGCCGCAGTCGTACCGGTACGAGGGGCAGGCCCGGTCGTCGTGGGTGGAGCACATCACGTCGAACGAGTCGGTGCAGTGCCCGCGGCCGTCGGTGCCGGGGGCGGACGACTGCACCCCACCCATCATGTGGGTGAGCTCGTGCAGCGGGGTCAGGTCGTCCCAGTTGCGCTCCCAGACGACGCCGTACATCGGCACGCCGCCGTTGTTGCGGTTGTCGAGCGACCGCCGGTCGTCGGCGTACCGCTGGGCCATCCCGGCGACCCCGCCGTGCGGCGAGTCCATGTCGACGAAGACGAGGTACTTCTCCTTCGGGGAGTCGTGGCCCGCGTCCACGACGGCCTGGCGGACCTCGGTGAAGCCGGGCCCGTCGGCGGCGACGCGCAGCACCTGCAGCGCACCACCGGACCGGCAGGCGAACCGAAGGTCCGCGACCGGGCCGCCCGAATCGCGGGCCGAGCCCGCGACCAGCTCGTTGGACCGCTCGACGACGTCCTGGATGCGGTCCCGGATGGCCGCACCGAAGCGCGACTGGCCGGGCTCGTGGGCGTAGACGGCGACCGTGCGGGGCGTGCCCCGGGGCGCGCAGGCGACCGGTCGTCGACCGACGTCGCCCAGCGTCCACGAGCGTGTGCCGGCCGTGTACTCGTCCGGCTCGTCACCGTCGGTGCCGTGCGCGTCGTCGTGGTCGTGGCCCTCGTGGCCGTCCTGGCCGGCCGGCTCGATCTCGCCACCCCCGTGGGCGTGCGGGGTCTCGACCGTGATGACGTCGCCGTCGGGCAGCTCGACCTCCGACAGGCCGTCACCCCGGTCGCGCAGGCAGCCGGCCAGCGCCGTGGGGACGAACCCGTCGGAGCACGCCAGGGCGCCGGGGTCCTCGGGCGGTGCCAGTGCCGTCGTGACGTCGGACGCGGACGCGGGCCCGATCACCGGGTCGGCCTCGGCGTCGGTCGTCGGGTCGACCGCGGACGCCGTGGAGCGGTCGGGCCGGTCGGGTGACCCGGTCTGGCCGGGCATCGCCACCGCGTGGAACCCGGCGAGCCCGATGGCGGAGACCGCCAGGACCGCGGAGGCCCGTCGGACGAGGGACAGGGCGATCGTCGTCATCGGAGGATCTCCTTCAGGACGTTGCACTGCGAGGAGGTCGGTGGCCCAGCCTTCTGCGACCGGAACGAGTCCCAGCCGGGGGCCCAGCAGGCGTGGACGGATTCGGCGAGGTCGCCGGCGCCGATCGAGTAGTCGGTGCAGCCGTTGCAGCCGCTGCCGAACCAGTGGCTGCGGCCCTCCCAGGCGAACCCGCGGACCTCGGCCCAGCGCTGCCGGGCGCTGTCCCCGCGGCCGCCGAGCCCCTCGAAGTCGTAGGCGTGGCCGATCTCGTGGAGCAGCGTCGCGCCGACCTGCTTGTCGGACATCGAGTCACGCACCCAGATGACGATCTCGCGGCGCGGCGCGCTGTGGGCCATGCCGAGGTAGCCGGAGCGGCCGGGCTCGAACGTCACGGTCCACCCGCTCGGGGCCCGCAGCGGCAGCATCCCCAGGACGCGCTGACCGCGGCACTCGTGGTCGCAGCTGCTCGAGGACGAGGTGGACGTGGACGAACTGGATCCGGACGAGGAGCTCGAGGACGACGAGGTCGTCGTCGGCTCCGGCTGGGAGGCCTCCCACGCCGACCGGGTGATCGCGTCGTCGGATCGCAGGGCCGCGAGCGTGCGCGGGCCAGCGACCCCGTCGGCGGACAGGCCGGAGGCCCGCTGGAAGCCACGAACGGCACGCTCGGTGGCGGGCCCGTCGATGCCGTCGACCGCCCCGCCGTACCAGCCGAGCTCCTGCAGGCGCTCCTGCAGGGAGCGGACCCGGCGCCGCTCCGCCTCGCGGCGCTCCCGCTGCTCCTCGCGGCGCTCCTCCTCGCGGCGCTCCTCCTCGGCGCGGTCGGGGGTCGCCGACTCGGGCGTCGGCGAGGTGGCCTCCCCCGGCTCGCGTGCGTCGGGCGTCCCGGCCACCGGCGACCCGTCGGCGGGGGCGGGACCGGTCGGGTCGGGCGCGCCCTGGACGTCGGGGCCTGCGGCGAGCAGCGGCATCTCACCGGCCTGCTGGCCAGCCGCGGTCAGCGCGACGGCCAGCACGAACGTCGCCAGGGAGACGACGACGCGCTGGGCCGTCGACCGGACGGCGTGTCGGGCAACCGGGTGCATCGGGGGACCTTCTGTCGGTGGTGGTGGCCCGTTCGGACCAGTCCCTCGATGGATCGGTGGGCTCGCGGCGCACCCGTGTCACCCGTGGTGGACCACGGCGTCGCCCGTCCGCGCCGACGCCCACCCTCCGGTCGGACGCCATCCCCGTCGCCCGATCGAGCCACCTCGCCACGGACCCCACGGCATGTCGGCACCCGTCACGTCCTCGCACCGCGATGGCGTGCGTTGTGGACTAGTGACAAATTCCCATGGAAGGGGGCAAGTTCGGGCCAGTCCGTGCCGAGAAAGGGGGTGGACCCCGCACGATCCGTACGACGAGCGAAGACCGATGTTGACCGGCGTCCCCGCCCCGCCCGACCAGGACCACTGGCGCAGCCTGTTCGATGCCGCCGGGGTGGGGTTCGCGATCACGACCCTGGACGGCCGCTTCGTGCACAGCAATCCCGCGCTGCACGCGCTCATCGGCCGGTCCGCATCCGAGCTGGCCCGGGCGAACATCCTCGACCTGGCCCCCACCGCCGACCGGGGGCGACTCCGGACGGCCGTGCGGTCCCTGCTCGAAGGCGACGTCACCAGCGCTCCCGTCGAGGTTCGCCTCCACACGCCCAGCGGCGAGCTTCGCCACCTCCGCTGCGCCATGAGCCTGGTGCGCGAGGAGGACGGTCGCCCGACCCACGTCATGGGCACGGTCGAGGACCTCACCGCCGAGGCGGACACCGCGACCCACCAGCACCGCAATCGCTCGCTGTGGCGCATGGCGGCGTCCGTCGCTCGCGTGGGTGGGTGGGAGCTCGACGTCGCGACCGACGTGATCCAGTGGTCGCCGGAGGTCCGCGACCTGCTGAAGGTCCCCGCCGGCGCCCGCGTGACGCTCCGCGACGCGCTGGCGGCCACGGCGCGGCAGCACCACGCCGTCGTCCGTGCCGCACTGCGGGACTGCCGGGAGCGGGGCGTCCCGTTCGACATCGAGGTGCAGGCCAGAAGCCGCGTGGGCGACCCGCTCTGGGTCCGCGTGACCGGTGAGGCCGAGCGCGGTGCCGACGGCGAGGTCCGGCGGCTGCTGGGGGCCCTGCAGGACGTGACGGACTCACGGCGGGAGGCGCGGGAGCGCCACGCCCTCAACGAGCGGCTCACCCGGACGTTCGAATCCATCGACGACGCCGTCATGGTCCTGGACGGAACCTGGCGCTGCACCTACGTCAACCAGCAGGCGGCGACCCTGTTCGAGGCGACCGGCCGGCCCATCCTCGGCACCGAGATCTGGGACTTCCTCCCGGAGCTGGTCGGCACCGAGGGCGAGCAGGTCTACCGCCGGGTCGCGCGCGAGCAGGCCCCCGGGACCATCGACGAGTTCCACGCCACCTCGATGGACCGGTGGTTCCGCATCGACGTCCACCCGGTCGACGATGGGGTCACCGCCCACTTCCGCGACATCACCGAGCAGCGGCAGGTCGCCGACCACCTCATGCGGGTCCAACGCATGGAGAACGTCGGCGCGATGACCAGCGGGCTCGCCCACGACCTGCAGAACACCCTCGCGCTCGTGGAGATGTCGGCGACCACCCTCGCCCACGGCGAGGACGACGAGGGACGCCTGGAGATCCTCGACGTCCTCGAGCGCAATGCCCGGCGCAGCACCGAGATGCTGCGGACCCTGCTGCAGCAGACGCGCCGGACCGAACGGACCCGGGCGTTCGTGGACCTCGCCGACCTCGTCCGGGACGTCGGGTCACTGGCCGGCAGCGGCATCCAGTGGCGCACCGAGGCCGCCAGCGACCTCTGGCCCGTCATCGGTGACCCGACGCAACTGCACCAGCTGGTGCTCAACCTGTGCGTGAACGCCCGCGACGCCATGCCCGACGGCGGGACGGTGCACGTGGCCGTCGACAACACGGTCGTCGACGGGCCCGTGGAGGGGGCCCACGGTGACGTCGTCCCGGGACGCCACGTGGTGCTGACGGTCGCCGACTCCGGCACCGGGATGACGTCCGAGGTGCTGGAGCACGCCTTCGACCCGTTCTGGACGACCAAGGGCGAGGACCGCGGGACGGGGCTGGGCCTGCCCACGACACTCGCCATCGTGCGCGGCCACGGGGGCTTCCTGCAGGTCGACAGCACCCTCGGCGAGGGCACGACGTTCACCGTGCACCTGCCGGCCAGCAGCTGGAACGAGGTGCCCGCGACGACGCCCTGACGGGCTACGCGCCGCCGGTCGACGGGGGCCGCAGGACGTTGCGCGCCTCCAGCAGCTCGACGATCCGGTCGACGGACTCGTCGACCGTGTACCGGCTGGTGTCCACGACCAGGTCCGGGTCCACGGGGCGGTCGTAGGGGGCGGACACGCCCGGGAACGAGGCGATCTCGCCCGTGTCGGCCTTGCGGTACATCCCGTTGACGTCGCGCTCGCGGCGCACCTCCTCGGG
>CAZDIF010000067.1:0-9366 GCA_964505365.1 uncultured Actinomycetota bacterium | reverse complement strand
GTCGAGGTGCGTACGGAGGACGGCGCACCTGTCGAGTTGGGTGCCCGTCGTGAGCGGGCGGTGCTGGCGGCCCTGCTGGTCCGGGCGGGCCGGACCGTGTCGGTCGAACGAATCGCGGACGACGTCTGGGGCGAGGACCTGCCCGACCACCCGGTGCGCACCGTACGGACGTACGTCTCCCGCCTACGAGGTGCCATCGGCCGGGACCGCCTGCAGGCCCGAGGGACCGGCTACCAGCTGGTGGCCGACCCCCACGAGCTCGACCGGCACCACGTCGAGGTCCTCGCGCAGCGTGCGAGGACGCAGCTCGGGGCCGGTGACTCCGCGGCCGCAGGCACCACGCTCCGGGAGGCCCTCGCGACATGGCGCGGGGACCCGCTTGCCGACCTCGACGACGTGCCGCTGGTGGCGTGGGCGCGCGCCCAGCTCGACGAGCTCCGACTCTCGCTGCTCGAGGACCGCATCGACGCGGATCTCGGCGCCGGCCGGCACGAGCAGGTCGTCGGCGAGCTGGCCCGGCTCGTCGAACGCCATCCGATGCGAGAGCGGTTCCGGGCTGGGCACATGCTCGCGCTGTACCGGTCCGGCCGGCAGGCGGAGGCGCTGGCATCCTTCGAACAGGCCCGGCGGTGCCTGCGGGACGAGCTGGGTGTGGACCCATCACCGGCGCTGCTCGAGCTCCACGGGCGGATCCTGCGCCGGGATCCTGGCCTTGCCGGACCGGCAACGGTGTCCCGTGCACTGCCGGCGGGTGCGCCGGCAGCTGCGGGCACCCCGACGTCGCACCTGCCCCGGCCGTTGGCGAGCTTCGTCGGCCGTGAGGAGGAGTTGGTCGACCTCGACACGCTCCTCGACGACCATCGGTTCATCAGCATCGTCGGTCCGGGTGGCAGCGGCAAGACCCGACTGGCGATCGAGCTCGCCCGGCGACGAGCGCATCGCCAGGGCGTGGATGTCTTCTTCGTCGGGCTCACCTCGGTGGCGGATGCAACTGAGGTGGCGACCATGCTGGCGGAGGCGGTGGGCCTGGTCGACGTCGGCGAGGAGCCGCTCGGTCTGCTCCGACGGGCACTGGCCGGTCGTGAGGTACTCCTCGTCGTGGACAACTGCGAACACGTCCGGCGGGGTGTGGCCACCGTGCTCGGGACGGTGCTGGCCGACTGCCCGGACCTGCGCGTGGTGACGACCAGCCGTGAACCGATTGGTGCAGACGGAGAGCGCACCTGGTGGCTGTCGCCGCTGCCCCTGCCACCGCCCTCCGGCGTCGTCGGGGTGGCGAAGCTGGCCGACTACGACGCCATCCGGCTGTTCGAGGACCGTGCGCGCGCCGCTGATGCGACGTTCACCCTCGATGCCGACGTCGCCGATGCCGTGGTGCGGATCTGTCGGAAGGCGGCTGGGATCCCGCTCGCGCTCGAACTCGTCGCGTCGAGGGTCCGGACCCTGTCCTGCCGGGAGATTGCCGACCGGCTCGACCGCTCGATCGGGTTGATGCGCTCGGACGCGCCGACCGTGGAGGAGCGCCACCGGACGATGGAGGCGACCCTGGACTGGAGCTGGCACCGCCTGTCCGATCCCGAACAGCGGGTGTTGCGGCGCCTGGCCGTGTTCCGGGCGCCGGTTCCCCTCGAGGCGGTCGAGGCCGTGGCCATCGTCGGCGACGGTGGCGCACCGTTCGACGTCCTCGAGGTGGTGGAGGACCTGGTGGCCCGGTCGCTGGTCGTCGCGACCCGCCACACCGACGAGGCCACGTTCCACCTGCTCGAGCCCGTTCGGCTGTACGCCTGGTCGCGGCTCGTGGACGAGCCGGACCGCATCGCGGTGGAGGCGGCACAGGCCAGCTGGTGGTTGCAGTCCCTTCGGTCGGTCGGCCAGCAGCTGCGCCGCGACACGAACGGGCCACCGACCCTCGACCGGCTCCACCGTGCCATGGACGACCTCCGTGCGGTCCTGGACCGCGCCGTGTTGGCCCGTGAAGCCGCCCTCGCGCAGCAGCTGGTCAGCGCGGCGTATTCGTTCTGGTGGACGACGGGACGCATGCGTGAGGGGATGCGATGGGCCCAGCGGGCCCTCGACCTGCCCGGATCCCCGGCACCAGTGCGGGCGTCGGCGGTCGCGGCCCTGTCCGGCATGGAGGCCCACCACAACCTCCTGGGCGCGGCCCGCGACCATGCTCAGGAGGCCCTCCAGCACCTCACGGGGCCACCCGACGAGGTGGAGGTGCAGGCGGACTGGGTCGACGCCACCCTCAGCCTCGCGTACGTCGAGGTCATGGACGGGGACGTGGACGAGGGGGAGCGACTGGCCGAGGAGGTCGTCCGCCACGGTACGGAACACGACGCCGGCTGGGCCCTCGGCTCCGCCCTGGTGCTCACCGCCAAGGCCATGGTGCGGCGCGGGCGCTTCGATGAGGCCGTCGCAAGGTACGAACAGGCCATGGCCGACGCACGGCGTCGAGGATCACGCATCGGGGTGATCGCGACGCGGTACCACCTGGGCATGCTGGAGCTGCGGTGCGGCAACCACGAGGAGGCACGGCGGCACCTCGAGGCGCTGCTCGAGGACAAGGAGCAGTCCGGTATCGACCCGTTCGGCTGGGCCGGCAGCCACCTGGACGAACTGCGCGCCCTGACGGATGCCTGCCGGGGTCAGGGCGACCTGCGGTCGGCGCGGGCCTATGCCGAACGGGGATGGGCCGCCGCCGCGGACGTGGGATCCACGGACGACCGGGCTCGCTTCCGGGACGTGCTGGACGACCTCGCCGAGCCGACCCGGGCGTGATCGTCACGCACCGGTGGGTGCGGGTCCCGCGGGGATGGCTCCGAGCTGCTGGAGCAGGTCGAGGCGATCGGCGTAGGTCCAGTGTTCGGTGAGCTCGCCCCGCTCGTTGTGGGCAACGACGTCGACGAGCTCCCAGTCGATCCTCCGACCGGTGGGGTCGATGCCGGCGAACGGGTGCTCGTGGGTCCCGGTCACGCGGACGCGGGCCATGGCCCTGCCGGCATCGGCGACGACGTCGAGGACCTCGAACGCCAGATCAGGGAATGCGGCTGCCAGGTCCTCCAGCCGCCGCCGCGTCGCGGCTGCGTCAGTTCCGGGTCCCAGCATCGAGCGGTTCCGGTCGACGTAGTCCTCCGCGGTGATCTCGTCGATGACGCCCCAGTCGTGTTCGTTGAAGCGCTCGTACACGCGCAGGACCTCGTCCCGTGTCCGTGTCGCATCCATGGATCTGCCTCCTCGAGCACCGTCTCGGACACGTCGAGGCAACCGACGGTGGATTTCGGCGGGATTTCATGGGTGAAACCCGTATGAAATCGGTCCGGGGTGGACTGGACGGCACCAGTGACCGCCGGACCGGCGCCGTCGGTACGGGGTCCACACCCCGCCAACAGCCCGCCAACACGGGCGGACACGCTGAACACCACAGGAGACGGAGGGAAGGAAGAGGTCATGGATCTGGGACTTGATGGCCGGCGAGCGATCGTCACCGGCGGCAGTCGGGGGATCGGGCTCGCGATCGCCCGGGCGCTGGCCGACGAGGGCGCCGACGTCGCCACCTGCGCGCGTGGCCCCGAGCAGCTGGAACAGGCCATGGTCGAGCTCAAGGAGTGCGCGGGGCAGGCGCGGGGGTGGAGCGTGGACGTGACCGACCACGATCGGTACGTCGCGTGGCTCGACGAGGCCGTGGCATGGCTCGGAGGACTGGACGTCCTGGTCGGCAACGTCTCCGCCCTCGCGCCCACCGGCGAGCTCGAGAGCTCGTGGCAGCGCTACTACGAGACCGACCTGATGCACGCGGTCCGAGCCGTCGAGCACCTCGCCGACACGCTGGCCGACCCACCCGCCGGGGCGGTCGTGCTGGTGTCCAGCGCCTCGGCCCTGATCAACTACGGCACGCCCGGCCCGACCGGCGAGGGGTACGCGGCCATGAAGGCCGGCCTGATCGCCTACGCCGCCCAGAAGGCCCGCCAGCTCGGAACCCGCGGGGTCCGGGTCAACACGGTCACCCCCGGCACGATCCTCTTCGAGGGTGGTGTGTGGGACCAGGTGCGCCAGCACGACCCGGAGCGGTTCGAGCAGGTCGCGGGCCACGGGCCGTTCGGCCGGATGGGACGCCCCGACGAGGTTGCCGCGGCCGTGGCCTTCCTCACCAGCGATGCGGCCAGCTTCGTGAACGGCGCCAACCTGCGCGTCGATGGTGGCGCGCTGGAGTCCGTGGACTTCTGACCCCACGAGGAGATGATCGAAGATGCTGATCGAACGTTCCGTCGAGATCGAGTGCCCGATCGACGAGGTCTACGCCTACGTCGCCAACAGTGGCAACGACCCGGCCTGGTGCCGCAACGTGAAGGAGTCGCAGCTGGTCGAGGGCACGCCCGGCGAGCCCGGGGCCAGGTACCGGCAGGTGCAAGGCCCGAGTCCGTCCGGACGGGACCTCGACGTCCGGCTGGTCGAGGTCCGGCCACCGGAGCACGTGCAGCTGCAGGCCCGGGGGAGCGGGGTGACCTTCGACGTGACCTACGAGCTGGTGAAGACCCCGACGGGCACCGAACTGACCCAGCGGTCGCACGTGAGGTTCGAGGGGCCGCGCCACCTGGCCCGGCCGCTCGTCCGCCTCGTCTACCCGATGACGATCCGCCAGCAGTTCGGTGACCTGAGGGAACTCCTCGAGCGGGAGTCGTGATCGATCATGACCGCCGTAGGGCACACCACCAGCCACGCCGTCACTCCCGAACCGATCATCGGCACCATGGGCGGGATCATGGCGGCCCAGTACCTGATGGTCGCCAACGAAGTGGGGATCTTCGAGGCGCTGGCCGACGAGGAGCTCTCCCTCGACGAGCTGGCAGCCCGCACGGAGCTCCCGGAGCGGTCCGTTCGCATCGTCTCGGACGCCCTCGTCGCCCTGGGGCACCTGGAGAAGGGGGACGGCGGCTACCGGAACACGCCAGTCACGTTCACCTTCCTCAGCGGCTGCACGCCGGCGGACCTTCGCCCCTACGTGCGCATGGCCCACCGGGTCGAGTACGCCCGATGGGGGGAGTTCGAGGACATCGTGCGGGCTGGCGGCCGGGCGGGGGCCGACGTCTTCCAGACTCCGAGCGGGCAGCAGCACATCCTGTCCGAGGGGATCGCGGCAATGACCGCGCCCGCGGCGATGCGGCTGGCCGAGACCTACGACTTCGGCCGGTTCGACCGCCTGCTCGACGTGGGTGGCGGAGCCGGGTTCCACCTGCAGGCCGTCGTCGACCGGTACCCGCACCTCGAGGGGACACTGTTCGAGCTCCCGCCGGTGGCGGCGATGGCGCGGGACCGCCTTGCCACCCTCGTCGACGCGGGCAGGGCCGAGGTCGTCGAGGGCGATGTCTTCGAGGACCCGCTTCCCGGCGGCCACGACGTCGTGCTCCTCTGCCACACCATTCACCTGTTCGTGCCCGACCGAATCGAGATCCTGCTACGCCGTGTGCGCGACCGCGTCGAGGCCGGCGCCAGACTGCTGCTGGTCGACTTCTGGACCAACGCTGATCACACCGAGCCCATGGGCGCCGCGCTCAGCGCCGGGATCTTCTACGGAATCTCCGGCGGTGACGTGTACAGCGTCGAGGAGGCAGCGGATTGGCTGGCCCGGACAGGTTGGACCGTCGTCGGCCACCAGCCGCTGGCCGGGGCCCAGAGCCTCATCGAGGCGGAGGCGGCCTGACCCATCGCCGTCGCGGCCCCCCGGGTGGTCACGTCGGCGCGGACGAGCGGTCGAGCAGCTCCTCCCGTACGAGGCGCACGCGGCGCGACCAGCGGTCGGCCCCCACGCGACGGCTGATGCGCGCAGCGGTGTCCAGCCAGTCACGGGCCCGGTCCCGCTCGCCCAGCGCCCCGGCCAATCGCCCGAGGAAGTAGGCCACCGGCCCGGTGCACATCGCCTGGCTCGCGTCGAGCTGGTCGTCGTACGGCTCGAGGATCGCGACCAGCCGCTCGGCAGCCGGACGATGCCCGGCGCCGGCGGCGATTTCGGCGAAACAGCACAGTGCGTGCATTCCGGCCACGTCCCGCATCACGTCGAAGCCGCGGTCGACGAAGCGGTCGAGGACCCCAGTGGCGGCCTCGTGCTGGCCCAGCTCCCACCACGCCAGCGCCTGCAGGGCCTGCCAGTGGGGGAACGACCCGTAGCGGGCTGACAGTTCCTGGATCCGGGGCAGCACCGGTGCCACGTCGCCGTGTTCGCGGTGGCACCAGAACCGCTGGAACGTGGCGACCCCCTCGATGTCGATCGCGTCGGCCTCCAGCCCCAGCTGCTCGGCCCGGTCCGTGAGCTCGGGGACCGCGTCCAGGTCGCCCCACGAGAGCTCTCGGGTGGCGGCCAGCATGTTCGCGGTGCACCGCATGAACGGCTCGCCAAGCTCGTCGGCGCGGGCCCGCACCTCCTCGATCCGGGCGTCCACCTCGGACCGGTCTGCAGCCTCCAGCGCAGCGACGGCCCGCCACTGGCGGGAGAGCACCTGCAGGGTCGGGTCGTCGAGGCTGTCAGCGATCGGTACCAGCTCGGCCGTGTTGGCCAGCCGCTCCTGCACCGTGTCGGGCCCCTGGATCGTGAACTGGCGCAGCATCAGCACCCGGGCAAGGACCGGGGTGTCGGACTGCCTGGCGAGCTCGAGAGCCCGGTCGCTCAGTCGCCGGGCCCGGCCGGCCCCGTCGTCACCCTCGGCGAATGTGAGCTCGCCACCCAGCAGGGCGAGCAGCGTCGCCCGGGCCCCGGCGTCCTCGGCCCCCACGACCTCGAGCGCCCGTTCAAGGGCTGCCACGCGCTCCTCGTCGATGCTGAACAGGTGGCTGGGGTAGCCGCGGTTGTTCGCCCAGGCGGCGGCCACGATGCGGTCGGTGTCCGCGAGCTCGATCGCCAGCCGCAGTGCCTCGAGCAGCGTCGCGCTGTGGTCTCCGGGGCCGGCGTGCTGCTGGGCGTCCCCGAGTGCGGTCAACAGGTCGCACCGCGCGACGACGTCATCGGCATCGAGGAGGTCGAGGGCCCGGCGGTAGTCGTCGGCCGCCTCGGCGTGTGCCAGCTGCGCCATCGCGGCGTCGCCGGCGGCACGCAGGGCCGCGCGGGTCCGCGAGGCGTCGACGACCGATCCTGCCCGGACGAGGTGGTGCGCCAGTTCGGCGGCCACGGGGGCCACGTCGGCGTGGGCCCGTTCGAGTGCCGCCGCGAACGCGGCGTGCAGGCGGGCGCGGCGACTGGGACTCGGACGACGGCGTAGCGCCTCACGCATCACGGCATGGCCGAACGCGTAGTGGTCCGGGGCGCCACCGTCCGGCACGAGCAGTCGTGCACCGACCGCCTCCTCCAGGCCGTGCAGGGCGTCCGTCGGGTCGAGGTCCGCCGCATCGGCCACGAGCCCGAAGTCGACGTGGTCGCCGGCGACTGCCGCCTGTTCCAGCAGCCGGGTCGCCGCGTCGGACAGGCGCTGGACCCTGGCGGCCAGGAGCCGCTGCAGTGTCCGCGGGACGTGAAGGTGCCCGTCGGCCGCCCGGGGCAGCTCGTCGGCCCCGTTGGGCGTGCCGGCCAGCAACTCCTGCACGAACAGGGGGTTGCCGCCGGTTGCCTCGTACACCTCCCCGGCGAGCCGGGAGGAGAGCGGCGCCCCCCCGGAACGGGCGCGGACGAGGTGGCCCACGTCCTGGGGGTGCAGTGAGCCCAGTCGGAGCTCGGTGACGCCGGGTTTCGCGGCGACGTCCGCCAGTGCCTCCACGAGCTCGGGTGGCTGCTCCTCGGCCCCGTCCCGGATCGTCGTCACGAGTGCGACGGGTGTCTCGGGGGCGCCGTGCACGAGATGGCGGAGCAGGAGCAGGGTCTCGCTCGTCGCCCACTGCAGGTCCTCGAGCACGAGGAGGAGCGGCTGCGCTTCCGCCGTCGCCCGGAGCCAGTGGTCGACCGCGGTGAACAGGTGGTGACGGTCCAGTCGTGCGTTGTCCGACGGCGTCGCCGGGACGTGGCCGACGAGCTCGGCCAGCTCGGGCACCAGCCACGCCAGTGGCCCGGCGTGGGGTCCGAGCCGCTCCGTGACGTCGGCGTCGGTCGCGCCGGCGAGGTCGCCCCGCAGCGCCTCGACGAAGGGTTGGTACGGGATTCCGGCATCGTCACTGCAGCGACCGGCCAGCACCTGCATCGACGTGGCGCGATCGGCCAGCTCGGCGACCAGGCGGGTCTTGCCGATCCCTGCCTCGCCGGTGACGAGGACCACCTCGCGGCGGTTGCCCCGGACTCGCGCCAGCGCGGCCTCCAGGTCGTCGAGTTCGCGGTCCCGGCCGGTCAGGGGAAGGTCCCGGCGGCAGGACCACCCGATCGCGGCACGGCGCCGTGCGACGGGAGTCCCGCGTGCAGGCGGGCCGTCCGGCGGGAGGTCGTGACGCAGGATCGCGGTGTGGAGTTCCTGCAGCCGCGGGCCCGGCTCCGCCCCGAGCTCGCCGGCCAGCCGTTCGCGCAGCTGCTGGTACGCGGCCAGGGCGTCGGCCGGTCGCCCCACTCGGTACAGGGCGCGCAGGCGCAGTTCGTGCAGCCGCTCTCGCAATGGATGCGATCCGACGAGGGCCGTCGCCTCGTCGAGTACCGACGCGGCCTCGCCGGCACGCAGGCGCAGTTCCAGCAGGTCCTCCACCGTGGCGAGGCGGCGCTCCCGCAGGCGTGCGCACTCGCTGGCCAGCGCGGGATGGTCGGCCAGGTTGCCGAACGGCACGCCACGCCACAGGTCGAGGGCGTCGGAGAACGTCGCCCGGGCGGCTTCCACGTCCCCGGCGTGCGTGTGCCGGCGCGCGCGGTCGACGAGGTGGTCGAACCACGCCACGTCGACGTCGGCAGGCTCGAGGGCCAACTGCCACCCGCCGGGCACGGTTGCCAGGCAGTCCTGTCCGTCCTCCGCGGCGAGGCGGCGACGCAACCGTGACACCAGCCCCTGCAACAGCCGCCTGGCATGGTCCGGCGGGTCGTCGTCCCAGAGTGCCTGCGCCAGCAGGTCCGAGCGGCACGGCTCGCCGAGCCGTGAGACGAGCACGGCCAGCACGAGCCGCTGCTGTGGGCGCAGCTCGCGCCACGGTTTCTCGATGCTGTCCCGGGCCTCGATCGGGCCCAGCACCCGAACGCGCACCGTGCCCTCCTCCCCCCGGGCACTCCGGACCAGTGTCGTGCGGGCCAGGGGAGGCGTCAACCGCATGCCAACACCGTGCCAACACCCTCGTCAACGGTCGTGGAGCCGTCGACGAGGAGGACGACCATGGGCACCGACCTGGACACGGGCATCGTGGGACGGATCCACGACGCGTTCAACCGTCGCGACCTCGACGCGATCCGCGATGAGCTCACCGAGGACGTCGTGTTCC
>CAZDIF010000066.1:7937-9503 GCA_964505365.1 uncultured Actinomycetota bacterium | reverse complement strand
CGCCCCAGGCGCGTCATTCTGCAACCCCCAGTCGCAGTCGCCGGGCTGGCACGTCAGCGACTGACAGGCCTCCCGGTCGGGACGCCCAGGACCGCCGGCCTCCATCAGAAGCGACCAGCACCGATCAGAGAGGAATCGCAGATGCCACTGTTCATGGATGTGCACACGCTCGGCGACAGCGTCGCCGCGGCTGACGTCGCCGAGACCGTCAGCCGCGTCCACCGCAAGGCTCATGGCCTCGTCGCGGGCGAGATCCACGAGGTCGGCGAGTACCCCTGACGGGCGTCCCCGGCGTCGTCGGGGGCTACCGCTCTTGATCGCGTCGGTGCCGTGGTTGCAGGTCCCGGGTCCAGTACTGGCCCATCAGGTCGTGCCCGAAGCTGTGGTGCGGTTCCTCCTTGACGAGTTCGAACCCGGCTGCTTCGTAGATGCGGCGGGCCGATTCCAGCACGTCGTTGGTCCACAGTGTGATGGCCTCGTAGCCAGCACGCTCGGCGAACGCGAGGCACTGCTCCACGAGCCGGGCGCCGATCCCCAGGCCGCGGGCTGACGGCTCGACGAGCAGCAGTCGGAGTTGCGCGGTGGTGTCGTCCTTGGCGACACAGAACACGCTGCCCACTGGTTTGCCGTCGAGCTCGGCTATCCACGCGGCCTCCCGGGAGGATTCGTGGTCGGCGACGTAGTCTCCGACGATGCGCGCCACCAGCCCCTCGAAGGTTTCGTCCCACCCGTATTCGGCTGCGTAGAGCGCACCGTGGCGTGCGACGACCCACCCGTAGTCGCCCGAGGTCGGCGGACGCAGCAGCACCGTCCGCGGTGGCGGGCGGTCGTCGCCCATGATGGTGCGAACGGTCGCCATCGCCTCCACGAGCCGCTGCCGGTCGGCCTCGGGGACCTCGGCGAGCAGTCCTTCGACCTGACGTGCCGAGCGTTGGTCGAGCGTGTCGAAGACCGCCCGGCCTGCCGGGGTCAGACGCAGCACCTGCCGGCGTGCGTCCACCTCGGAGGCTTCGCGCACGACCAGCCCGTCGGCCTCGAACCGGGTGAGGATGCGGCTCATGTAGCCGGCATCGACACGCAGCTGCTCGCGCAGGTCGACCAGCTCGACCGCATCCTGCTGTGCCAGTTCAAAGATCACCCGCGCCTCGGTCACCGAGTACGGCGTGTGCAGCAGTCCCTCTTCCAGGACCTCCAGCGTCGCGGTGTAGTAGCGGGTGAACGCCCGCACCGCCGCGACGTGCGCTGGATCGACTGGCGTCGCCATCGTGTTCTCCTGCCGCAGTGGCGGTGGCGGGATCCTTGCTGTCATTGGCGCCAGACCCGGTCGCGGTACCGACCTGGCTGGGAAATGCTGGGCATCAGCGTCATTGATATCTCTGCTTTTGACAAGTTATTCTTTGACATCGTCAAGTATATTCCCCAAGGTGCTGCAACAAGCGGGCAGTCGCAAGGAGTCGATGTTGGCCACGCAAGGTCGAGAACCTGGTGCGCGGGTCGCCCCGCTGCCGGGTGAGGACCATCGGTGTGAGGACTGCCGAGTCGTCTACCACGACCTGTCTGTGGACG
>CAZDIF010000066.1:0-7837 GCA_964505365.1 uncultured Actinomycetota bacterium | reverse complement strand
CTGGTCCGTCGTCGAATACGTGTGCCACATCCGCGATGTCTACGTCACCTACACGGTCCGGCTGCACAGAACGCGAACCGAGCCGCAACCTGTCCTCGAGCCCATGTTCAACGATCTCCGAGCCCGCCGCTTCCGCTACAACGACCGAGCTCTCGGGCCCACCCTCGACGAGGTCGCCGCCGCTGCCGCAGGGATGCAAGACGAGATACGGACCCTCAGCCCAGACGACTGGCGACGCACCGCGACCCGGCTTCCCGGGGAGACACGAACGGCACTGTGGCTCATCCGCCAAGCCACCCACGAAGGTGTTCACCACCTGCGTGACATCGTCGCGGTCGGCCGCCGTATCCAGCGCGAATGACGCCGGCATCGGCCGGACGACACGCTGCTGGACTGGGGTGAGCAGCGTCGCTTGCCGCCGGTGGAGCCGGTCCGCGCGCTCCGCCCTGTGGGTCGCGCTCGGGTACCTCAAGACTTGGCGTCGGGGTGCCGACATCACCGGTGGGGCACCGCCAATCAAGGGATGCGATGTTCCGCCACCGGCTGTCTGCCTTGTCCGCCATGTCTGCTGTCCCCGGCTTGCTGCTGGTGGTCGGGCTGCTCGCCGTTGCCTGGACGGTGGTGTTCGGCGCAGGCGGAACGCGAACGGCGTGGCCGCACCTGTTCTACCTGCCCGTGGTGGCAGCGGTGATCCCGTTCGGGATGCGTGGCGGGATCGCGACGGGACTGGCCGCCACGCTCCTGTGTGGGCCACTGATGCCGCTGAGTGTCGATCCCTGGGTCGCGCAGTCGCCGGACAACTGGCTGATCCGGGGGCTGTTCTTCCTCATCGTCGGCGTGCTGGCGGGCACCGCCGTGCGAACGGCCACAGCCGGGCTGGAACGGGACCTGACTCGCCACCTGACGGCCGAGCTCGGTCGCACCGTGGACGACGATGCCCAGCCGGTCGACGTGGCGCTGCTGCGGGACATCATCGACGAGCAGCGGTTCGAGATCGTGTTCCAGCCGATCTACGCGCTGGACGATGGCCAGCTGGTGGGGGTCGAAGCGCTGT
The DNA here is from genome assembly GCA_964505365.1 of uncultured Actinomycetota bacterium. GTDB lineage: Bacteria > Actinomycetota > Nitriliruptoria > Nitriliruptorales > Nitriliruptoraceae > CAWCLK01. Next base: position 6,783 of record CAZDIF010000066.1, on the reverse strand, counting down.
CCCGGTTCCCCGACGCCACCCCGTTGCGGTCGCCTGACGTGTGGTTCGCCCAGGCTGCCGAGATCGGCCTGGGCATCGACCTCGAGCTGGCCACAGCCCGGGCGGCGCTGCAGGCCGCCTCGGACCTGCCGGACGCCCTGACGCTGAGCCTGAACGTCTCGCCGGCCTGTGTGATGGACCCCCAGCTGGCACAGCTGCTCGCACAGCACGGCGACCGGCGCCTGGTGGTGGAGCTGACCGAGCATGCAGTCGTGGACGACTACGCCCGACTGACGGCCAGCCTGCACGCGCTGCGAGGCCGTGGGGTCCGGGTGGCGGTCGATGATGCCGGCGCGGGGTTCGCCAGCCTGCAGCACGTCGTCCGGCTGGCCCCGGACATCATCAAGCTGGACATCTCGCTGACCCAGCACGTTCGCAACGACCCGGTCCGCCGGGCGCTGGCGGCCGCGCTGGTCCAGTTCGCCGAGCAGACCGGCAGCACGCTGGTCGCCGAGGGGATCGAGACCGTCGCCGACCTGACCATCTGGCAGAACCTGGGTGCCCACGCCGCCCAGGGCTACCTGCTCGCACGACCGGCCCCACCCCCGGTGCCACTCGACCCGTGTCGACGACTCTCACCGGGCACGACCTCACGATTCGAACCATCCGATCTGGTTCAAGCTGGCCAGTGAGGCGTACCGCGGCGCTTGGCGAAGCCGTCTCGTCCGGGCCCGTGGAGGTTCGGTGAGGGGGTAGTCGTGGGAACCGGGAACGGGAAAGCGCGGCTTCATTGGCCAGCTCCTCGGCTCGCGGCGACGTCCGAAGGCGATTGGTCATCCTGTGGTTCACCGGGCGGTTTCGCCTCGACGTGGACCTGCGGCAGCAGCCGGTCGACCCAGGCGGGCAGCCACCAGTTTCGGTCGCCGAGCAACTCCATCGTGGCCGGGACGATCACCAGGCGGACCAGCGTCGCGTCCACGAGGATCGCGGTGGCCAGGCCGAGGCCGAACAGCTGCAGGCTGCGGTCGGCGGACAGCACGAAGCCACCGAAGACCAGGAACATGATCGCCGCTGCGGCGGTGATGACTCGCGCCGTGGCGGCCAGCCCGTGGGCGACCGCGGTGGCGTTGTCGCCGGTGCGGTCGTAGTCCTCGCGGATGCGCGACAGCAGGAACACCTCGTAGTCCATCGAGAGGCCGAACACGATCGCGAAGAGCATCAGCGGGACCCATGCCTCGACGGGGCCGGGCTCGCCCCCGCCAATCAGGGCGAGGCCCCAGCCCCACTGGAAGACGGCAACGAGCACGCCGTAGGCCGCGCCGATCGACAGCAGGTTCATGAGCACGGCCTTCAGCGGCACCAGCACGCTGCGGAAGACCAGCATCAGGACGAGGAACGACACCGCGAGCACGACGGCGATGAACACGGGCAGCCGGTCCGCGGTGAACGCTGCGAAGTCCACGACCCCCGCGGGCCCGCCGCCGACGAGCACGGTGAGGTCGGTGCCGGCTTCGGCCGTCGGGATCACCTGCTGACGCAGCCGGTCGACCAGCTCGGTGGTTGCCTCGGCCTGGGGGGCGCTGGTGGGGAGCACCTGCAGCATGGCGGCCTCACCGTTGGGGGCGGGGATCACCGGCGTGGTGTTGGCGACGCCGTCGACGCCCCCGAGCCGGTCGTGCAGCTGCTCCAGGGCCTGCTGCGCCTGCTGGTCGGGGGTTCTGGCGGCGAGGATCAGCGGGCCGTTGGCGCCCGCACCGAAACCCTCGGCGAGCAGGTCGTAGGCGCGGCGGGTGGTGTCGGTCTCGGGGCGGTTGCCGGCGTCGCCGAAGCCCAGGCGCATCGCGGCCGTCGGCAGCGCGAGGGCGACGAGCAGCGCCGTGACCAGCAGGGCCGGCAGCACGGGTCGGCGCTGGATGAACCGGCTCCAGCGCACCCACACACCGCTCGTGCCGTCGCTGGCGCGATGGCGGTGGGGCAGGCCGAACCGGTCGATGGTGCGACCGACGAAGCCAAGCACAGCGGGTAGCAGCGTCACGGCGGCGACCATCGTCATCGCGACGCCCGCCGCGGCGGCAACCGCCAGTGCGCGGTTCACGTCCAGGCCCACGACCAACAGGCCGAGCACGGATACGACAACGGTGGTGCCGGCGAACAGCACGGCGCGCCCGGCCGTGTCCATGGCCAGCTGCACGGCGGCGCGCGGCTCCACACCATCGGCGAGCGCCTCGCGGTAGCGGGTGACGATGAACAGGGCGTAGTCGATGCCCACGCCGATGCCGAGCATGAGCACGAGCTGAACCGTGAACGACGGCATCGTGAGCACGTTGGCCAGCAGCATGACGATCGCGGTGCCGGTGCCGATGCCGAACAGGGCGGTGAGGATCGGCAGGCCCATCGCCAGCAGCGACCCGAACGCGATCAGCAGCACCACCATGGCACCGAGGAGCCCGAACGCCTCGCCGCCGCCCTCCGCCTCCTCGGCGAAGCGGTCACCGCCGAGCTCCACCCGTCCGCCAGGCACCTCGGTCTGCTGGACCTCCGAGCGGACGGCGTCGGCGGCATCGGCGTAGGCGCTGTCGGGGCGCGGGGCCATCGACAGTTGCGCGAACGCGATCGTGCCATCGTCGCTGACCTGAGACCCCCCAGGCGCCTCGTATGGACGGGTGGTCGAGATGTCCTCGACGGCTGCCTCGATCCGCTCGAGGAGGTCGGTGACGGCCTGGCGGACCGCCGGGTCGTCGACGCCCGGCTCGGCCTGGATCACCAGTTGGCCCTGGAAGCCGGCCTGCGTCGGGAAACCGCTGGCCTCCAGCAGGTCGGCGGCTTCCTGGCTCTCGGAGCCGGGCAGCTCGAAGTTGTCCTCGAACACGCCGCCGGCAACGGAGGCGAGCGCGAGCAACCCCACCAGGCCGGAGACCCACCGGGCCAGGACGGTGTGGCGGCGGTCGTAGCAGGCGGAGGCGAGGCGTCGGAGCACGGGTCGTCCTTCGGGAGGTGAGGTTGGATCTCATGCTCCGCGTCGACATCCTCGGTGTCGTGGGGCGAGGAGCGTCACTTGTGGTGCGGGTGGCGCGTAGCCGTCGTGGTCCGCCTGCACGCCGTGTTGAGATGCGAAGTGGCCCGTACGCACCTCGACGTAGACGCGCCTGCGCCTGGGGGCGGACGTCGCCGAACCGGCGCGTCCGTACAGTGCCGGAATGGACCTGACGAGGCAGGACGACCGGGCGGTGACGTCCAGGGACGGCTACCGCAGCTGGGGCACGCCGGCTGACGTCGCCGTCGCCGCTGCGGTGTTCCTCTTCATGACGTTCGGCGCGATCGACGCAGCCAGGGAGGTGAGCGGGGCCGCGGTGATGATGCTCGCGGTCGTCGCCACTCCCCTCGTCGCGTACCGCCGCTGGCCACTGACGGTGTTCGTGACGACGTTCGCCGCGCAGCTGGGATACGAGTTCGTTGCCCTGGCCCGTGACGGCTTCCCCGACGCCTACGAGTGGCTCGCAACGACCGTGGCGCTGGGCAGCGTCGCCCGGGCCCGTGGGTGGCGGTTCGCCGCGCCCATCGCGGTGGTCCTCGCCGCGCTGCCGATCGGCGGCGCGGTCGCCGCGCAGGGATTCGACGCACTGGACGCCGAGGCGCTGCTGACGGTCCTGGGGCTAACCGCGGCGGTGGCGATCGGTGAGGCGGGGCGTACCCGTCGGGCCTACCTCGAGGAGGCGCGTGAGCGGGCTCGGCTGGCCGAGCTGTCGAGGGAGCACGAGGCGCGCCGGCAGGCCGATGAGGAGCGCCTGCGCATCGCCCGCGACGTGCACGACGTGGTGGCGCACGCGATCGCGTCGATCAGCGTGCAGGCCGGCGTCGGCAAACACGTCGCCCACCGCGACCCCGACGGCGCCGTGGCGGCACTGTCCCAGATCCGCGAAGCCAGCCGCACAGCCCTCGACGACCTGCGCGCCGTGCTGGGCATGATCCGCGGCGACGAGGGCGACCGCATGCCGGACACTGCCGCGGGCCTGGACGACCTCGACCGGCTGGTGGCGCTGGCCCGAGACGCGGGCCTGGAGGTGGAGGTCGCCGTGCGAGGCGATCGGGGCGCGCTGCCCCGCCACGTCGAACAGGCCGCGTACCGCATCGTGCAGGAATCGGTCACCAACGCGGTCAAGCACGCGGGCGACGCGCACCTGTGCATCGCGATCGCCTACCAGGCTGAGAGGGTCGACATCTGCGTCGAGAACGACGGTGCCGGACCGGTGGCACCGGTCACCGAAGGCCACGGCATGCGGGGCCTTCGTGAGCGAGCGGCCGACGTCGGCGGAACCGTCGAGGCCGGGCCGCGCGACGGCGGCGGCTTCGCCGTCCACGCCCAGCTACCGGTGGGGCGGGGCACGGCATGATTCGCACCATCGTCGCCGACGACCAGCACCTGGTCCGTTCCGGTTTCCGGCTGTTGCTGGACTCCGAGGACGACATCGAGGTGGTCGCCGAGGCCGCGGACGGGGCGGAGGCCGCCGCGCTGGCTGAGCGACTGCAGCCCGACGTGGTGCTGATGGACATCCGCATGCCGCACGTCGACGGCCTCGAGGCGACCAGGAGGATCGTGTCCCGCTGCCCCGAGCGCATCCGTGTGCTCATCGTGACGACATACGAGGAGGACGCGTACGTCTACGAGGCCATCCAGGCCGGGGCGTCTGGCTTCGTGCTCAAGGACATCGCCCCGCCGGACCTGCTCCAAGCCGTCCGCGTGATCGCCGCCGGCGACGCATTGCTGGCCCCGTCCGTCACCCGCCGACTCATCGCCGAGTTCGCCCGCCGCCCCGCCATGTCTCGTCGCGACGACGACCGCCTCGCGGTACTGACGCAACGCGAGCGAGAGGTCCTCGCGCTGGTGGGGCAGGGCCTCAGCAACGAAGAGATCGCCGACTGCCTCACCATCAGCCCCGCTACGGCCAGGACCCACGTCAGCCGATCCATCACCAAGCTCAGCGTCCGCGACCGCGCCCAACTGGTCGTGGTCGCCTACCAAACAGGCCTCACCACAACCGACGGCCATCCATTCACGTGACTCCCCCAGTCCGAAGCAGCTCACAAGTCGTGGTTGCGGGCGACCCGGACTCGGCGGTCGAGCGCCCACAACTGCGGGCGGGATCGACGACATGGGTAGCCGTCGCGACTGGTATCGGCGACTCGCGGCGCTCCCACTCGAGCGTGGGTGATCCGCTCGTCTCCCAGAGAAGTCCCGTGTGCTTACGTCGCCCCGCCGCACCACCACGACCGATGCTGTGACGGGCTCGTGTCTGAGCTGTCCAACTTCGGCTACGACGTCGACCTGACGCCCGCAGCCACCGCTGACGAAAACCGGCGGCTCCGACACCTGCCCGTTTGGCGGCGGGTCCTCCCTCATGCACACGACGGCGAGATCGGACCATCGTTCACGTGTCGGGCGGCCGATCCTGCGACTCGAACTGGCTGCCTCACCCACCTGCGGGACCGGCTGACCGAAACCGTGCGAGTGCCTCCTCGAGGTGATCGTTGGACGGGTGCACTTGGGTTCCGCGGGTGACTTTGGCTGCGGGGTCAATCTCATGACCCAACCCTTGCCAGGCGAGCAGGCCCGCACCGCGCACCGACGCATCGGCCGCGTCGTGGGGCGTCAGCGAGATCTGCAGCGCATTCGCGAGCAGCCGTTGCCACCATGAGGCGGTTGAACCGCCACCGACCAGTAGGGCCGTGTCGATCTGGTGGCCCGCCTCGCGCAGGGCGTCGAGCCCGTCCCGGAGGGCGAACGCCACGCCTTCGAACACGGCTCGGACCAGGTCGGCTCGCCTGGCGCCGTGGTGCAGGCCGACCCCGCGCCCGGTGAGGTTGGCGTCGAGGTGGGGGGTTCGCTCGCCGGTGAGGTAGGGCAGGAACACCAGCCGGCCAAGCACCATCGCAGCGGCGGGTAGGGCGGAAGCCGTTGTGGGCTCAGAGACACCCCGTCGCCCGTAACGACGTCGTGACTTCCGCCCAGGCGCGCGGAGTCCAGTCTGCGTCATGACCGGGGAGGAGAGGGCAGACTGGTCTTACCAGGGAGGTGGGGCGTGGGATTGGATCCCACCGGTGTCCCCATCACCGCCACGAGCCACGACGTCCCACCGTTCGCCGCCTACCCCGGCGCGTTCTACGGGCTGGATCCCGCCGGTGAAGGCGTTCCGTAGGTTCGTAGTCCGTGGCTGATGGGCCCGAAGGAGTATTCGCATGTTTGGAAGGAAGCCAGACAAGAAGATCGAGATGCTGCGAGCGGTGGAACTGTTCCGGGGGTTCAGGGACAACGATCTGCAGACCATCGGCCGCCACCTCGACCGGACAGAGCGCAACGCCGGGGACGTGCTCGCCCGGCAGGGCGAGCGTGGCACCGAGATGCTGCTCCTCATGACAGGCACTGCCCGTGTCGAGCGTGACGGAACAGAGTTGGCGATCCTCGGCCCGAGTGACCTGGTCGGCGTGACGGCGCTGATCGATGATCTTCCACAGACCGCCACGGTGACCGCGACCGAGGACTGCGCGGTGCTGGTGATGCACCGCAATGACTTCAGGTCACTCATGAGCACGGTCCCGGGATTCGCCAGGATGGTGCTTGCGTCGGTCACCCAGCGCCTGCGGGAGGCCGACCAGCGACTAGCCGCGTAGCCGCCGCGGCGATGCGACCGGCGGTTGTGGATGGGGATGAGGGGATCTCGATCGTTCAGCGGGTGTGGGCCCGGCCGGACTTGAACCGGCCGCCCAACGATTGTGAGTAGCAGAGAGCGGCTGAAAATGGACGCTAGA
>CAZDIF010000065.1:2865-9554 GCA_964505365.1 uncultured Actinomycetota bacterium | reverse complement strand
CCTCCCCGCCCTGAAGCTCGGCCCCCTGTCGGTGTGGCCGCCGGTCGTGCTGGCCCCGATGGCCGGCGTGACCAACGTGGCCTACCGGACGCTGTGCCGCCGACACGGCGGCGGGCTGTACGTGTCGGAGATGGTGGGGGCACGGGCGCTCGTCGAACGTGACCCCAAGTCCGACCTGAAGGCGGCGTTCGCCCCCGACGAGGACCCGCGGTCGATCCAGCTGTACGGGACCGCCCCCGAGGACGTCCGCGGCGCCGTCGACCTGCTCGTCCACGAGGGCCGGGTCGACCACATCGACCTCAACTTCGGCTGCCCCGCCCCCAAGGTGACTCGCCACGGTGGCGGGGCGGCGCTGCCGTGGCGCACGCCGCTGTACACGGCGATCGTCGACGCGGCCGTCCGCGCGGCCGGGGACGTGCCGGTCACCGTCAAGCTGCGGCTCGGCATCGACGACGACCACCTCACCTACCTCGAGGCCGGCTGCATCGCCGCCGACCTCGGCGCTGCCGCGGTCGCCCTGCACGCCCGGACCGCGCAGGACCGCTACGGGCCGCCCGCCGCGTGGTCGCACATCGCCCGCCTGGTCGAGGCCGTCGACGTGCCGGTGCTGGGCAACGGCGACATCTGGGAGGCGGCCGACGCCATCCGCATGGTCGAGCAGACCGGCTGCGCCGGCGTGGTGGTCGGCCGTGGCTGCCTCGGACGGCCATGGCTGTTCGCCGAGCTGGAGGCCGCGTTCGACGGGCGGGCCCTGCCGACCCCGCCGGACCTCGGCGGCGTGGTCGACCTGCTGGCCGAGCACGCGCGGCTGATGGTCGCCTGGTACGGCGAGGACACGGGCCTGCGCGAGATGCGCAAGCACACCTCCTGGTACCTGCAGGGCTTCCCCGTCGGCGGCGCCCTGCGGCGGGAGCTCAACCAGGTCACGTCGCTGGACCAGCTCGACGAGCTGCTGGCGACGGTCGACCGGTCGATTCCGTTCAACGAGGAGGTGCGCCGCAACCCTCGCGGCCACACCACGCGCCCGAAGCGCGTGCCGCTGCCGCAGGGCTGGCTGGACACCCGCGAGCACGACGTGCCGCTGGCACCGATGGCCGATGCCGTGGTGTCCGGCGGATGAGCGTGCCGACCATCGTGCTCGCGTCGGGGTCGCCGCGCCGACTGGCGCTGGTCCGGCGGCTCGGGATCGAGCCGGTCGTGCGCCCCGCCGACGTCGACGAGACGCCGCGGCCGGGCGAGGCCCCCGGCGACCTCGTCGCCCGGCTGGCGCATGCCAAGGCCACCGCCGTGGCCGCCCACCCCGACGACCTCGTGGTCGCCGCCGACACCGTGGTCGCCCTGGGCGCCCGCATCATGGGCAAGCCGACCGACGACCGGGAGGCCGCCTCGATGCTCACGGACCTGTCCGGCCGTACCCACCAGGTCATCACCGGCGTCGCCGTCCGCCGCGGTGACCAGCACCACGACGCGATCGAGACGACGCGCGTCCGGGTCCGCCAGCTCGCCGCGTCGGAGGTCGACTGGTACGTGGCCACGGGCGAACCGCGCGACAAGGCCGGCGCCTACGCCCTGCAGGGGGCCGGGGCCGCGCTCGTGGACGGCATCGAGGGCTCCGACACGAACGTGATCGGCCTGCCGCTGGCCGCCCTGGTGGCGCTCTGCCGGCACGTCGGCGTCGACCTGCTCTCGGCCGACGGCGCCCCGTGACGTGACGCCAGCGCCACGCGGGTCCGGCCGAGGTCTAGCCTCGGGGCACGACGTGAACGGGCCCGAGGCACCCATGAAGCAATCGCGCACCACCGTGGCCGTCACGGAGTTCGTGCGCCTCGCGGTGGTGCTGGCCCTGACCGCTGCCGGGTTCGCGCTCGGGGACGACGTCGCGGACGTGATCGGCCGCACGGACACGGAGGCCACCCGCCTGGTCGCGTCCGTGCTCGGTGCCCTCGTCGGATACCTCGTGGGCGGCGTGCTCGGCCGCGGCAGCCTGCGACGGGTCGACGCGGCCCAGCAGCGGGTCGAGGCGATCGACGCCCCGGTGCTGGTCGCCGGCGTGCTCGGGGCCATCCTCTGCGGGGCCTTCGGCGTGGTGCTGTTCTCCCCCGTGCTCGTGCTGCCCGGTCGGACGGTGACGATCCCGATCGCGATCGCGGCGCTGGTGCTCCTCGTGTACACCGGCGCACGCCTGGGCGCGACCCGTGGCGGTGACCTCGCCCGCTACCTCGGCGTCCGGGGCCGGGTCGAGGTGCGGACGCCGTCCCGCGGCATCGGGACGCGCGTGGTCGACTCCTCGGCGCTGATCGACGGGCGCATCGTCGACGTCGCCCGGTGCGGCTTCCTCGACGGGACACTCGTCGTGCCGCAGTTCGTGCTGGAGGAGGTGCAGGGTCTGGCCGACGCCCGCGCCCCGCACCAGCGGGCCGTCGGCGTCCGTGGGCTCGACGCCGTCCGGGTGCTGCAGGAGGACGGGCTCGTCGCCGTCGAGGTCACCGACGAGGACCCCATCGACGTCGAGACGGTGGACGGCAAGCTCACCGCGATCTGCCGCCGACGCCACGCCCCGCTGGTGACCACCGACGCCAACCTGGCGCAGGTCGCCGAGATCAGCGGCATCCGGGTGCTCAACGTCAACGCGCTCGCCGATGCCGTGCGCCCCCCCGCGGTCCCCGGCGACCGGCTCCGGGTCCGGGTGCTGCGCACCGGCACCGAGCCCGGCCAGGGCGTTGGCTACCTCGAGGACGGCACGATGGTCGTCATCGAGCGGGCCGCCGACCGCATCGACGAGGAGGTCACCGTCGACGTGACCTCGATCGTCACCAACCGACGCGGCCGGATGCTGTTCGCCGTCGTGGCCGGTGACGCGACGCCGTGAGCGCCTCCGCGTCCACCCACCCGTCCTTCGCCGCCGTCGTCGTGGCCGCCGGGTCGGGCCAGCGCCTGGGCTCCGACCTGCCGAAGGCCCTCGTCGAGGTGGCCGGCCGGCCGCTCGTCGCCCACGCCGTCCGACGGCTCGCCGGGGCCGGCGCCACTGACATCGTGGTCGTCGCCCCGCCCGGCAGCGTGGACGCCGTCCGGGCGGCCGTGGCGACGGGCGGCCTCGACCCGACGGTCGTCCCGGGCGGGGCCAAGCGGTCCGACTCGGTGCGGGCGGGGCTCGACGCGCTGGACGACGCCGCGACGGTCGTCGCGGTGCACGACGCCGCCCGCGGGCTGGCCCCCGTCGACCTCGTCCGCCGGGTCGTCGCGGCGGTCCGCGGCGACGTGGTGGCCGCCGCCCCGGCACTCCCGCTCGCCGACACGCTCAAGCAGGTCGAGGCCGACGACGTCGTCGCGACGGTCGACCGCACGCCCCTGGTCGCCGTCCAGACACCCCAGGTGTTCCGTGCCGAGGTGCTGCGCGCGGCCCACCGGGCGGGGGGCGACGCGACCGACGACCTCGCCCTGGTCGAGGAGGCCGTCGCCGCCGGCCGGGCGCAGGGACGCATCCGCGTGGTCGCCGGTGATCCGCTGGCGATGAAGGTGACCCACCCCCACGACCTCGTGGTCGTGGCGGCGCTGGCGCAGCAGGAGGATGGGTGATGAGGGTCGGCACGGGCCTCGACGTCCACCCGTTCGCCTCGTCCACGCGGCCGCTGGTGCTGGCCGGGGTGACGATCCCGGACGGCCCCGGGCTGGCCGGCCACTCCGACGCGGACGTCGTCGCCCACGCGGTGATCGACGCCCTGCTGGGTGCGCTGGCGCTGGGCGACATCGGGTCGCGGTTCGGCGTGGACACGCCCGAGCTGGCGGGGGCGGCCTCCACGTCGCTGCTGGGCGAGGCCGTGGCGGACGTGCGGCGGGAGGGCTGGGAGGTCGCCAACGTCGACGTCGTCGTCGTGGCCCAGCGCCCCCGCCTCGGCCCGCACCGCGACGCGATGCGGCAGGGCCTGGCCGGCGCGCTCGGCATCGAGACCGCGCAGGTGTCGGTCAAGGCGACCACGACGGACCGCCTCGGCACGATCGGCCGCGGCGAGGGGATCGCCTGCTGGGCGACGGTGCTGGTCGCGCCGTCGTGAGCATCGAGCCGCCCACGCCGCCCACGCATCCGCGCCGGACGCGGACACCCCAGGCACGCATCCTGCGGCCGCTGCTGACCTGGCTGCGCGGCGGCGCGATCGGTTTCGCCTGGATCCTCGTCGTCCTCGGGCAGCAGCCGGTCGCACCGCAGCTGCTCCTCGTCGCGACCGTCGGGCTGACGGCCTGGTTCGCGTGGCAGGTGATCGCCCCGACCCGCCTCGACGGTCCGGCCGCCCTGGCCGGCGAGCCGACGCTCGCGATCGTGGCCGTGCTGATCACCGGCGGGTGGGGCTCGCCGTTCGTCCTCTACCTCGCGGTGCCCCTCCTGCATGCCGCCGTGATGCTCGGTCCCAGCGTGCTGGTGCTGGCGGCCGCCCACCTCGCCGTGCTGGCCGCGCAGGAGGCGCTCGACGCGACCCCGGCGTCGCCCGGCGAGGTGACGCAGACGCTGGTGCCGATGGCCGTTGCGCTGGGGGTGGGGCTCGTCTCCCGCCGCATCGTGGTCCATGCGGACGACGAGCAGAGCCGCACGCTCGGGCACGTGCAGCAGCTGCTGCACGTCAACGCCCTGCTGTCCACCCTGCACGAGGTCGTCCGCTCGACCCCGGCGCCGCTGACCGTCGAGGACGTGCTCCGCCTCACCCAGAAGGAGATCGAGCAGGTCCTCGACGTCGATGCCGTCCTCCTCCTGCTCGCGGACGAGGGCGGTCGATGGTGGCGGCCCGTGGCGGCGGACGGCGCCACCGTCGGGCACAGCCTCGCCCGCTCGCAGCTGCCCGCGGCCGTGCTGGCCGGCGAGAGCCCCCGCCCGGTCGAGGTCCCCCGGCTGGCCGAGGGCGAGGGTGTCACGCCACGGGCACGCTCCGGCGCCTACCTGTGGCTGTTCAGCCGGGGGCAGCCGGCCGCCCTGCTGGTGCTCGAGCACCGCGAGGCCCGCCAGCTGCCCGAGGCGCGGCTGGAGATGCTCGAGCGGATGTCTGCCCCGCTCGGACTCGCCATCGACAACGCCATCTGGTTCCAGCGGCTCCGCACGCTGGGGGCGGAGGAGGAGCGCCAGCGCATCGGCGCCCAGCTGCACGACCAGTTCGCGCAGTCGCTCGCCTACGTGAACATGGAGCTCGGTCGCACGGCGGCCCGGCACCCCGGCGACGCCGAGGTCGCACGGCTGCAGGAGCAGGTCCACACGCTCCTGGCCGACCTGCGCGAGACACTGCGTGAGCTCCGGCTGCGGTGCACCGAGGACCGCGGGCTCGCCGAGACGCTGGCGGACCATGTCGAGCGGTTCGGCGACCGCTTCGGGGTGGTCACCGAGTTCGAGGCCAGCGGCACGGCCCGTGCGCCGCTGTCGATCGAGAACCAGCTGCTGCGCGTCGCGCAGGACCTGCTGATCCTGGCACAGCGCGAGGCGGGGGCCACCATGATCGCGGTCACGCTGGCCAGCGAGCCCAGCCGGATCCGGCTCGTCGTCCGCGACGACGGGCGGGGCACGCCGGAGGAGGACCTCGGCCACGGCGCGTCCCAGCTGCTCTCGCTGGTCCGGGACCGGGCGGACGCGGTCGGGGGGCTCGTCGACGTCGTCACGCACGACGGCGAGGGCACCGAGGTCGCCGTCACGGTGCGCGGGCTGATGTAGGGTCCGCACCGCCGGGGAGGAGGAGTTGGGCGTGAGCCGCCGTGTCCTGCTGGTCGACGACCACCGGCTCGTCCGCGAGGGGCTGCGACGCACCCTCGAGGACGCCGGCCTCGAGGTCGTCGGCGAGGCGGACAACGGCGCGGACGGGCTCGACCTCGCCGAGAAGCTGCGCCCCCACGTGGTCCTCATGGACGTCTCCATGCCCCAGGTCGACGGCATCACGGCGACACGCCGCATGCGCAGCCGGGTGCCGGACGCCCGCGTCGTGGTCCTGACCATGCACGCCGACAGCGACCTCGTCGACCAGGCCCGCTCCGCCGGTGCCGCGGGGTACCTGCTCAAGGACGCCTCGGGCGAGGAGGTCGTCACGGCCGTGGAGCGGGCGATCGCCGGCCAGCGCACGATCTCCGCCGGGATCGGCGGCCCGGACCTCACCGTGCCGCTCGAGGACGAGGTCCCGGGCGAGGGGCTCCCGTCGCTCACCGACCGTGAACGGCAGATCCTGCAGATGCTCGCCGACAACTGCACCCCCGCCGAGGTCGCCGAGCGGCTGTTCATCAGCCCCAAGACCGTCCGGAACCACCTCACCAAGGTCTACGACAAGCTCGGGGTCGGCTCCCGGTCGGCGGCGATCGTCGTGGGGCTGCAGCACGGCCTGATCGAGCTCCCCGAGTAGCGGCGAACATGGGACATCGTGCCCATGGGCGGGTCGGACACCGGTCCGTAGCGTGAACCCCAACGTCCCGGTCGATTCGGGACCTGTCTTTCCAGGGGTGCGATCCGTGAACATGCGTGCGTCCAACAGCCGCCTGCTCGCCGTCGGCGTGGTGGTCCTCGTCGTCGGCGTGGCACTGGTGCTGCTGATCGTCAGGAACAGCGACGACGGCGGCTCGCCCGCCTCGCCCGTGGCGACCGAGTCGTCGGACGGGACCTCGTCAGGCGCCGCGGCGTCGGCGACGGGGGCGTCGCAGCAGCAGATGACCGCCGAGGAGCTGTCCTCGGC
>CAZDIF010000065.1:0-2765 GCA_964505365.1 uncultured Actinomycetota bacterium | reverse complement strand
GTCACCGGGCCGATGCCGGCATCCAACGACGGGACCCTCACGATCGTCGTGGCGGTCGACCCGGCTGACGTCCCGGGGCTGATGCCGATCGCCAACGACGCCGAGATCTGGTTCACGCTGCTGCCCTCGCCCGAGGAGGAGCCGCAGGACGTGGCGTCGGAGGACGCAGCATGAGCGTCCCCCGATCGATCATCGTCATCGAGCCGGACCCGTACCTGGCCGTCTCGGTCGAGGCGCTGCTGTCGGCGGTCCACCCGACACCCGAGCTGATCGCCGTCGCCGACACCGACGAGCTGCGTGACTGGGCCCGCCCCACGGGCGTGGTCGTCGCCGGCCCCTCCTGTGCCGGCAAGCACGAGGTCGCGGCCCTGCAGCGCTTCCACGAGCTGCACCCGGCCGTGCGGATCGTCCTCGCGTTCGACCGCCGCCCCGGTGCCGCGATGCGCGAGGTGGTCGGCATCGGCGCCGACGCCCTGGTCGACCCGAGCGACGCCGAGCAGCTGCGCGAGGCCGTCCTCCGCGCTGTCGACCTCTCGGACCGGATCGCCGAGGCCGTCGAGCACGCCACCGAGCACGCCCTCGCCCCGATGGGCAATGTCTTCACGGTGTGCTCCGCCACCGGCGGGTGCGGCAAGACCTTCTACTCGACCAACCTCGCGTTCGCGCTGGCCAAGCTCACCGGCAAGCGTGTCGCGCTGGTCGACCTCGACCTGCAGTTCGGCGAGGTGCTGACCGCCCTCCGCGTCCGTGCCCAGCACACCATCAGCGACGTCGTCAGCATCCGCGACGACGACCAGCTGCGCGAGTACCTCCCCGACATGATGACGGCACACGAGTCGGGCGTGTGGGTGCTGCCGGCCCCGCTGGACCCGGCCGAGGCCGACACGATCCAGCCGCAGGACGTCCTGCGGGTCATCGACGTCCTGCGCGACCACTACGACTACGTCGTCGTGGACAACCCGACCGGGCTCGGGGAACCCACCCTCGCCGCCCTCGACCGTTCGACCCACCTGTTCGTGCTGGCTGCGCTGGACCTGTCCTCGGTGCGCAACCTCCGCCTGTTCCTGCAGACCCTCGAGCGCCTGCACATCCCCCAGGACGACCTGTCGCTGATCCTCAACAAGGACCAGCCGGGCGTCGGCATCGACGCCACCGACATCGAGCGGCTGTTCCCCAGCGGCTTCCGGTCGAAGATCCCGTTCTCGCGCGATGTCCCCCGGTCGATGAACTCCGGCATGCCGGTGATCGCGGCATCGCCCGACTCGGCCGTGTCGACGCGGCTGGTGGCGGGGCTCGTCGACCTGCTGCCGGCCGACGCCCAGCAGGCCGTCCGTGACCAGATCGCCGAGTCGCAGTCCCAGCAGCCCTGGTACCGGCGGATGTTCTCCCGCGCCGACGTGCCCGCGACCTGACGTCGAGGAAGACCCACATGGTCAAGCTGTCCGACAAGCTCCAGCAGTCCTCCGCGGCCGACGCCCCGTCGTCCAACGGCCGGGGGAGCGCGAAGAAGGGCGACGCCACGGGCACGGGCAACGGTGACGGCGGCGGCTCCAACAGCCGGCCCCGCACCCCCGCCCGCAGCACCAAGGCGAAGAAGAAGAAGGAGACCGCCGAGACCAACGCGTCGCGGTGGTCCGACGCCAGGCGCACCGTGCGCGAGGCCGTGCTCAAGGAGCTCGCCCCGCGCGTGTCGAAGGGCGACGACCTCGAGGGGCTGGAGGACGAGGTCACCGCGCTCGTCGACCGGCTGCTGCGCCAGGAGGACCTCAAGGTCTCCGTGGCCGAGCGACGGTCGTTCGTCGAGCAGATGATCTCGGACATCCTCGGCTACGGCGCGCTCGACGAGCTGCTGGCCGACCCGGACGTCACCGAGGTCATGTGCAACGACTTCGACGAGATCTGGGTCGAGCGCGCGGGCCGGGTCACGAAGTCCGACGTGGCCTTCGCCGACCGGCAGGAGTACCGCAACGTCATCGAGCGGATCGTGTCCGCCGTCGGTCGGCGGGTCGACGAGTCGTCGCCGATGGTCGACGCACGACTGCCCGACGGCTCCCGGGTCAACGCGATCGTGCCGCCGCTGGCCGTCCACGGTCCGTGCCTGACGATCCGTCGGTTCTCCGAGGACCCGTTCACCGCCCAGGACCTCATCGGCTTCGGATCGATATCCGACGACCTCGCGATGGTGCTGGAGGCCTGCGTCCGCGGTCGCCTGAACATCCTCGTCTCGGGCGGGACCGCGACCGGCAAGACCACGCTGCTGAACGTGCTCAGCCGGTTCATCCCCGAGCACGAGCGCATCATCACCGTCGAGGACGCCGCCGAGCTGCAGCTGCAGCAGCCACACGTCGTGACGCTGGAGGCCCGGCCCCCCAACGCCGAGGGCCAGGGCCACGTCACCATCCGCGACCTCGTCCGCAACACGCTGCGCATGCGGCCCGACCGCATCGTCGTCGGCGAGTGCCGCGGGGGCGAGGCGCTCGACATGCTGCAGGCGATGAACACCGGCCACGAGGGATCGCTGACCACGCTGCACGCCAACTCGCCGCGCGACGCGCTGCAGCGCCTCGAGATGCTGGTGCTGATGGCCGGCGTCGAGCTGCCCGAGAAGGCCATCCGCGAGATGATCGCCTCTGCCATCGACGTGGTCGTGCAGATCACGCGGCTGCCGGACGGCTCCCGCAAGATCACCTCCGTGCAGGAGGTCCACGGGATGGAGGACCGCACGATCGTCCTCCAGGAGCTGTTCACCTACGAGGCGAAGATGG
>CAZDIF010000064.1:0-9583 GCA_964505365.1 uncultured Actinomycetota bacterium | reverse complement strand
CCGTCCACACCGACGGGTACGACGCCGGCACCGAGCTGAACACCGAGCTGTTCGCCGACATCGTGCCACCGTGTGGGCCACTCACCGGCCAGGACAGCGAAGGGCAGGGGACCGCGACCAGCGACCCGTCACTGGCCGAGGGTGGCGTCATCCACCACCACGGCGGGATCCTGGGAGTCGGCGACCTGGACCAGGCGATCAACGACTGGGACGACCCGGTCGCAATCATCACGCTCGAGCGGATCGGCTGAGAGGAGCACGCGGACCCCACACCGGCGAGTCCCGACCTCGTCACGTGAACGGGAACGGTTGCTCGCCAGCCGTGGGCTACCCGACAGCTTCCAGGATCGTCTCGATCACGGTTTCGTACACCTCCGGAGGGTTCGGGGGATCCGGTGAAGTCAGGTGGTGGCCGACGTCCTCGAGCATGGTCAGCTCCACCTCGTAGCCGGCGTCGCGCAGGGCCTCGTGGAACCGGATCGAGGTCTCCGGGGGGATGATGGTGTCCCCCGTGCCGTGGAGGAGTCGCACCTCGAGTTCGGGATTGCTTCCCAGATGGGTCAAGGGGTTGATCTGCTGGTACAGGTCCGGGTCCGACTCCCGGAGGGCGTTGCGCGGGTCACCGGGCGTGGCGGCCGGGTCGTAGCTACCAGCCAGACCGACGACGGCAGACGGTCCATCGAAGAAGACGTTGTATGCGCAGTCGCCGTCGTAGGGGTCATCCTCGAGGAGTTGGTTCCCCATCAAGGCGGCCACCATGGCGACCGCGCCACCCGCCGAGTGGCCTGCGACGACCACACGGTCCATGTCCCCGCCGTACTCGTCCGCGTGCGCGCTGGCGAAGCTGACGGCGCAGGCTGCGTCCTGCATCGCGGTCAACAGCGAACCGGAGAGCTCCGGCACGGTGGACCCGGCCGGCGGCGGCCGCCACCGGGCGTTGAACACGACCGCGCCGGCCAGCGCGATGTCCTCGACGATCGGGTAGTGGCTCGGTGGATCCCCGTGCAGGAACACGACGGTGGGCCATGGGCCCGATCCCTCCGGGACATACACGTCGACGGTCGTGGCAGTCGACATGGGCACGTCCCGGGTCAGGGTCACGCACGCCCCACGATCGCACAACTCCGTGACTGCGGGGGTGGGCGCCGGGATGGAGCCGCCCGCTGTGTTGTCGCTGGTCGTGGACGCCGTGCACGCCGTCATCATGAGGACCGCCCCCAGCACCGCCGCGGCTCGCCGGTCCATGATCGTGATGCCCGTCATGAGTCTCCCGTCTTGCCGGGTTGGAAATGCTGTCAACGAAGCGGAAGGGGTCGGCACGGGCGATCGTGTCGGGTCTGACATCGTTGCCCTCCTGACCTGGTCGACCTTGATGGTCCGACCTCCGCGTGCAGGACACGTGCAAGGCACGTGCAGTCGCCCGGCCGTTCCGGCCCGGTGGCCGGTACGGTGGATCTCGTGGACTTTCGGGTGCTCGGGCCGCTCGAGGTGGCCGAGGGGGGACACCTCCTCGCCCTCGGCGGACCAAAGCAACGCACGGTGCTCGGCCTCCTGCTCCTGCAGGCCAACGAGGTCGTCACCGTGGACGGCCTCGTCGAGGGACTCTGGGGGAGCGAGCCGCCACCTGCCGCGCGCAACTCGCTGCAGTCCTACGTGTCCCGGCTCCGGACGCTGTTGGGCAGCGACCGGATCGAGAGCCGGGCGGCCGGGTATGTCCTCCGTGCCGACCCCGACGAGGTCGACCTGCAGCGTTTCGAGCAACTGGTCTACGACGCAAGGGCCCGGGTGGCCACCGACCCACGGGAGGTCGTCGCCGACCTCGACCGGGCACTGCAGCTGTGGCGGGGGCCGCCGCTGGCCGATCTCGCGGACTCGGCCGCGCCCGCCGCCGAGGTGGCGCGCCTCGACGAGTTGCGGCTCCTGGCCGTCGAGGACCGTGTCGAGGCACGGCTGGCCACGGGCCTGCAGGCCGACGTCGTGGCGGAGCTCGAAACCCTGACCCGCCAGCACCCCCTGCGCGAACGGCTGTGGGGGCAGCTGATGATCGCGCTGTTCCGGTCCGGGCGGCAGGCGGAGGCGCTGCAGGCCTACACGCGGCTGCGATCGGTCCTGGCCGACGAGCTCGGGGCCGACCCGGGCCCACGGCTGCAGCAGCTGCACCGTCGCATCCTGGTGCAAGACCCAGCGCTGCACCCGTCGGAGCGACCACGACACAACCTGCCCGCCGCGATCAGCACCTTCGTGGGCCGGGACGAGGAGCTCCGCGAGGTGGCGGCCTTCCTCGCCGACGCACGCCTGACCACGCTGGTCGGCGCCGGGGGTATCGGCAAGACCCGGCTGGCGGTCGAGGCAGCCCGTGACGCCCTGGGCCACTTCCCCGACGGCGTGTGGCTGGTGGATCTTGCGCCGTTGGACGATCCCGCATCCGTGCTCCCGGCCGTGGGCGCAGCCCTCGGCGTGGAAGAGCGCACTGGCCGCTCGATGCGCGAAGTCGTCGTCGAGCACGTACGGCCCCGGCGACTGCTGCTCGTGCTCGACAACTGCGAGCACCTGGTCGACGAGACCGCACGCACCGCCCGGACGCTCCTGGAGGTCGCCCCTGACGTCTCGATCCTCGCCACCAGCCGCGTGGCGCTCGAGATGCCGGGGGAGACGGTCTGGCGGGTCCCATCGATGGCGCTGCCCGGGACCGACGGTGGAGCGCAGACACTCCAGGCGATCGACACCGACGCGGTCCAGCTGTTCGCCCAACGTGCCCGGTCCGCCCGCCCGGACCTCACGTTCGGGCACGACACGACCACCATCGCCGTCGAGATCTGCACCCGACTGGACGGAATCCCGCTGGCGATCGAGCTGGCGGCCGCACGGGCCACGCCCCTGCCGCTGCCGGAGATCGCGCGCGGGCTCGAGGACCGCTTCCGGTTCCTGACGCGGGGCGCGCGTGCCGCACTGCCGCGGCACCGGACACTGCGGGCCATGGTCGACTGGGGTTACGGCCTGCTCACCCCAGGCGAGCAGGAGCTGTTCGACCACCTCTCGGTGTTCGCGGGCAGCTTCGACCTGAACGCCGTGGCAGCCGTTGCCGATCATGGCGGGACACTCGACGACGTGCGTGCACGGCTGGACGGTCTGGTGGCGGCCTCCATGGTGATCCCGCACGAGGCCGGTGCGGACACCCCGCGGTACCGCCTACTGGAGACCCCGCGACAGTACGGTGCCGACCGGCTCGAGGAACGCGGCGAGTCGGCCCGGCTTCGTGAACGGCACGCGGGCGTCTACGCCCGCCGGGCACAGCAAGCCGCGGCGATGCTGCGGACAGCGGACCCGGAGCGCTGGCTCGAGCGGGTCGAGGTCGACCTCGACAACCTGCGTGTTGCGCTGGACTGGTCTGTCATCCGGGCCGCCGCGGACAACGCGCTCACGTTGGTTCCCGCGTTCTGCGAGTTCGCGGTCCGCCGAGGGCGCATGACCGAGTGGCGAGCACCGGTGGAACGGGCGTTGGAGGTGGGCTCCTCGGGATCCCCGTCCGTGCGTGCGGCCGCGCTGACCGCCGCGGGGTTCCTGCTCTACCAGCTCGGCGAGTACGAACGGGCGGAGCAGGTCGACGACGAAGCGGTGCGACTGTGCCGGGCCACGGACGACACCCAGGGGCTGGTGGAGGCGCTCAACCGCAGGGGCCACCTTGCCATCTTCGCCGATGGCGACTTCGACACGGCAGCCGCGTGCTTCCAGGAGAGCCTGGCCCTGTGCGACGAGTACGACTACCCCAGGGACGGGCGTGGCCCCTGGCCTTCATGGCACAGGTCGAGCTGTTCGCCAACACCTGGGATGACGACACGCGCACCCGCTTCGAGCAGGCGCGCCGCCTCTTCGACGAGCAGCACGACCGCCGCGGGATCGCGCACGTGTGTACGTTCCTGACCGTGATCGCCCTGTTCGAGGACGATCTGGGCCAGGCCCATGCGTACGCAACTGAGGCTGTCACCGCGTGCCAGCAGGCGCGTGATCCCGGCTACCTGTCGTACAGCCTGTTCGTCCTGGGCCTGGTGGCCCGCTTCGCGGGCGACCTCGACGACGCCGAGGAGCTTGGGCGCGAGAGTCTGCGCATGGCCCTGGAGTTGGGCGAACGCCTGCACGTCGGGCTGGCGCTCCAACTGCTGGCTGGTCTCGCTGGCGATCGCCAGGCGTGGGAGCAGGCAGCACGGCTGTGGGGGACCTCGGATGCCCTCCGCGACGACCTCGGGTGGCCCTACGCCCCGTTCGAGCGCGCCCTGATGATCGACCGGGATCGCGAGCAGGTCACCACCGCGATCGGGCAGGACCGGTTCGACGCGCTTGTTGCCGAGGGTCGCGGCGTCCGCCCCGAGGAAGTCTGACACGACGCCACCGCTCCGCCGCGGCGCGGTGGTCGGCGGACGTCAGGCGATCGAGACGGCAGCCCAGGTCAGCGCCGCGAACTCGGCCAGGTCATCGACAACGTGTCGATCACCTTTCTGATGCGTGCTCAGGGAGTCCCCGCCGGGCACGGACCCAGGCCGAAGGTTCGGCACTCTGTGGCGTTCAGGGCCCTGGTCGCGCGCCGTTCGGCGAGGTCGACGAGTTCGTCGGTGTCCAGGGTGAAGAGACGGACGGCCCGGCTGTTGACGTCCGAAACGGCCAGCGTTCGGCCATCCGGGCTGGCGAGGGCGGCGATGGGATGTCCTACCTGCTGCAGGGCGAACAGTTCCCGGCCCGTGGCGGCGTCCCACACCCTGGCCGTGCCGTCCTGGGAGGCGGTTGTCACCCGGCTTCCATCGGGCGTCCAGCCCAGTGTCCACACAGGTGCCGTGTGGCCGTCCAACGACGCGAGCACGTCGCCTGTGTCGGCATCGCGGATCTGCACGCGCTTCTCGGCCTCGAGGATCTGGGCGATGCGCCGCCCGTCGGGACTGAACCGTGACGGCCGCCCGGCCGAGCCGTCCGTGTAGGCGGCCAGCTGCTCGCCCGTCCGGGCGTCCCAGACGGTCAGGCGGCCATCCCGGTGGGAGACGGCGAGGCGTTGGCCGGAAGCGTCGATGTCGACGCTCACCGGGTCCCCTGCCTCGGCGGCCTGCAGGATGCGGCTCGTCTCCCACGTCGCCGTGTCCCACAGCGTGACCGTGCCGTCGCTGCTCCCGGCGGCCAGCAGGGCGCCGTCGTCGCTGAACACCGGCGCGTTCAGCGGCCCAGAACCTTCCAGCGTGACCTGCAACTGGCCCGTCGCCACGTCGAAGATGCCGAGCAGGCCAGCATCCTCGGGCTGCAGCACCAGTGCGACCGACCGGCCATCGGGACTGAACCCGGCAATGTTTCGCTCGCCGGTTACCCCATCGATCGTCCGCAACGGCCGTCGCGCGTCGGTGTCCCAGAGGATGACCGGCCCGTCGGTGACTGCCGTGGTCGCCAGGAGCCCACTGCCGGTGTCGAAGGCCAACAGGGCCAACCGTGCCGGGGGCTGTGCCAGCGTGCCCAGCTCGCCCGGGCCGGCCGGGGTCAGGTCCCACACGGCCGTGGAGCCCTCCCGGTCGCCCGTGTACAGCCGAGTCCCGTCAGGGCTGAACGCCACGTCCGTGAACGGGGCACTCCCGGCCAGCGTCATGTCCTCGCGGTCGTCCTCCGCACGCAGGACGGTGACGGTGCCGTCCGTGGAGGCCACTGCGTAGCGGCTGCCGTCGTGGCTGTACTCGACGGCGGTCACGCTGCCGAGCAGCGCTGGGATGGGCTGGAGCCGCGGCTCGTCGGCGGTCCACCTGAACAGGCGTTGGACCGCGAAGGTGAGCACCAGCCCACCATCTGGCGCGAACGCGAGGGCCGAGAAACCCTCCCCCTCGTCCGGCGCCCTGATCGGCTCCTGCGCCTGCCCGTCGGGGAGCGACCAGCGGCGGACGGTCCCGTCCAGGTCGGCCACCGCCAGCAGTGTCCCGTCCGGACTGAAGGCCAGGTCAGCGGGCCACGTGTGGGGCAGCGTCTGCGTCACGTTCCAGGTCGACGCGTCGAGCACCACCACCGTGCTGGAGAGAGTCGATGCGTACGCGAGTCGGCTGCCATCGGGATTGAACGCCACGGACGTGCTCGGGGGAGTCGATTCCCCTGGCCGCACCGGGGCGTCGCCGGGAAGGGGCGGCTCCTCGTGCCTCACGTCGCCTGTGCCCGCATCCCAGACCCGGAGCTCGCCCCCGCGGTCGACGTGGCCGACCAGCGCCCCATCCGGGCTGAACACCACGTCCTCGTCGAACGGGCCCTCGGCGTCGGTCGGCTCGGCAAGCTGGTGCTGGACCTCGCCCGTGGCGGCGTCCCGCAGCGTCACCGCCCCGTCCAGCCCGACGATGGCTAGACGTTGGCCATCGGGGGACAGGTCGATGCGCCCGCCCTGGTCGAACCGGGCCACGATCCGGTTCTCGATCAGGGCGTTGTGCAGCAGCTCGACGACCTCCCACGGCACGGCCCGGCCGGCCGCCTGGTGCTGGCGAGCCAGGGCCAGGCCGACCAGCAGTGACCGCTCGGGGTCCTCCTCCATCGTGCGCATCGCGTCCGTGGTCGTAGCGAGGACGGCCTCACGGCGGGCACGGTCCCGCTGACCCACCGCCAGCGACGTCACCACGAGCGCGACGGCCACCAGCCCCGCGATGAGGCCGGACAGCACCCGTCGGCGCCGTCGACGGGTGCGCTCCCGCGTCGTCCTGGCATCGCGGCTGCGGTCGAGGAACTGGCGCTCGTTCGGGGTCAGCCGCAGGTCGGTCGTGTCCGCCCAGTTCGTGAACTGCTCGAGCCGTCCGCCGGCGAGGAGGAACCCGGGGTCCTCCCCGGCCTCCTCCCACTCGGCCACCGCCGTCCGGCACCGACGTTCGAGCAGCAGGTCCTCCCGGCGGTCGTCGATCCACTCCCGCATCCGCGGCCATGCGTGCAGCAGCGCCTCGTGGGCCACCTCGACCGTGGGGCCGCGCGACACCGGGTCACGGTCGAACGACAGCAGCCGGTGGGCACCGAAGCGTTGCAACGCCTCGCCCAGTGCGCGGTGGTCGACCTCCAGGCTCACCAGCTCCGAGCGGCGGACCCGCCGTCGGGTGTCCTCGTTGTCCTCGTCCACCGTGACCATCCGCAGCAGTGCCTGCCGCAGTGCCTCGCGTCCCGGTGGAGCCAGCTGCTCGTACAAGGCTTCCGCCCGTGCACCGAGTGCGGCGTTGACACCTCCCGTCCGGGCGTAGTCCTCGGCCGTGAGCCGGTGGGAGCGGCGCTGGTCGACCAGCTCGGTGAGTGCGTACTGCAACAGCGGAAGCCCACCCGGCTGCCCGGCAACGTCACCGACGATCGTGGCGACCAGGCCGGGTTCGAGGTCGAGCCCGACCCGTCGGGCCGGCCCGCTGACGGCCAGCGCGAGGCTGTCCTCGGACGGCATGCTCACCGCCACCAGGCCGGCCTGGAGCAGGTCACCGAATGGCTGGTGCTCCAGCGGCCGGTCGAAGAAGTCCGCACGGAGGGTGACCACCACGCGGACCCGGCTGTCCGGCACCGAGGCGGCCGCGACCAGGCTGTCGAGGAACGCGACACGGATCGCGACGTGGTCCACGACCGAGAACAGCTCCTCGAACTGATCGACGAGCAGGAGCAGCTCGCTGTCGTCGTCGGGCAGCACCCGCTTGGCCACGCGGACCAGGCCGAGCTCGTCGGCGGTCAACTCGTCGAGCAGGCCGCCCGGCGGGCGTTCCACGGCGACCCCCTCCAACGCCTGGGCAAGCTCCTCGAACGGGTGGGCGCCTGGGAACATCTCGGTCACCAGGACGGGTGGGCCAGCTGCGTCGCGTGCAGTCCGCAGGGCAGGCAGGAGCCCGGCCTTGACCGCGCTGGACTTGCCGCAGCCACTCGGACCGACCACCCCCACCAGCCGGTGGGCCTGCACCGCGTCCAGCAGCCGCGCCACCAGTGCGTCTCGCCCGAAGAAGTCCTCGGCATCGGGCTCCCGGAACGCCCGGAGACCCTTGTAGGGGTTTCGGACCTCTGGCTCGGTCCCGACCGGTTCGCCGACCACCCCGACCACGTCCAGCCCCGCTGCCTGCCGGACGGCGCGCAGGAGGTCCTCGACACGAGCGAACCGATCGGCCGGCTCCGCAGAGGTGGCCCGCTCGACCACTGCCTCGAAGGCCGGAGGGACGGCACCCGGCCGGTCGTGGCCACGCGACAGCAGCGTCCAGATCAGTATCCCGAGCGAGAAGACGTCGGACGCGGCGGTCGGCTCTGCGCCGTCGAGTACCTCCGGCGCTGCGTAGGCAGAGTCCAGCGCCCTGCCCGCGAACGCGGCTGTCAGGCGGAGGTCGGCGACGTAGGCGTTGCCGTCCTCGTCGAGGAGCACGTTCGTCGGGGTCAGGTTGCCGTGGACCACGCCATGCCGGTGGGCGTACGACAGGCCGTTCCCGACCTGCTCGATGATGGGCACGGTTGCCTCGACCGACCCTGGCCAGGTCATCTCCTGCACGAGGCTGCCTCCGCGCATCCATGGCCCGGCCAGGAACGCCCCGTCCGGATCGCGCCACCAGTCGTAGAGGCTGACCAGGTGGGGGTGTTCCAGCCGCGCGAGCGCAGTGGCCTCCACTTCGAACCGCTGCACGAACCGGGACGTGCTGGCAAGATCGGGGTGGACGGCCTTGAGCGCCACCTCGCGTCCGACCGCAGCCTGGAAGGCGCGGTGCACCACCCCGAGCGGGCCTCGTCCCACGCGCCCACGCAGCTCGTACCCGCGGACGGCACGGGCACCGCCCGGCGCGACGCGACGCCGGCGCTGCGAGGACCCGTCGGTGACGTCGAGCGAGGGGTCCTGGCGCAGGATCAGGTGCTCGAGGCGCTGCAGTTCCGTGTCCGGGTCGACGCCGACGTGGTCAGCGAGGTATCGGCGTGCCTGCTGGAAGGACCGCAGTGCCTCGCTCTGGCGACCGGCCCGGTACAGGGCCAACATGTGCTGCCGCCGGAAGGCTTCGCGTAGCGGATGGTCGCGCACGAGGCTCTCCAGCTCGGCCACCAGTTCGACATCTCGACCGGCGGCAAGGTCCGCCTCGACGCGGGCCTCCACGCCACCGAGGCGCAACTCCTCGAGCCGCGAGATCTCCGGGCGAAGGGCCGTCTCGCCGTCGAGGTCCGCGTACGGGCTCCCGGTCCACAGGCCCAGCGCCTCGGTCAGCAGCTCGGATGCCGTCGACGGGTCCGTGTCCAGCGACTGCCGGCCCTGCTCGACCAGCCGCTCGAAGACCGCGGCATCAACCTGGTCGTCGCTGAGGCCGAGGTGATAGGCCGACCCTTCCGTGCGGATGGCGTCGTCACCAAGTGCGCTCCGCAGGTGGGAGACGTACCCCTGCAGCGTCTTGCGGGCCGTCGCCGGGCGGTCGTCGCCCCAGACCTCCTGCAGCAACCGTTCGGTGGGGAGCGGGTGGCCGCGCTGGACGACCAGCACGGCCAGCACCAGGCGCTGCTTCGGGCCGCCGAGGCGGAGCGGGCGGCCATCCTCGGTCGCCCGCACCTGCCCCAGCACGTGGACCCTCATGGGGATCACCCTGCCCCAACCCTCAGGATCGCGCAA
>CAZDIF010000063.1:0-9610 GCA_964505365.1 uncultured Actinomycetota bacterium | reverse complement strand
GCGGGACGAGAGGAGCACCGCCATGGCCGGCCGCATCGTGGTGGGGGTCGACGGGTCCGACCACTCGACCATCGCCCTCGACTTCGCCTACGGGGAGGCGCGCCGCCGGGACGCCCGGCTGACCGTCGTGCACGCCTACGCGACCCCCGTCTACTGGGGCGTGCCCGAGTTCGGCGCCGTGGTCCCGCCGCAGCCCCACGACCAGACCGTCGCCGAGGCCGAGGCCGTGCTCGAGCGGCTCCTGGCCGACGCCCCCGACGACGTCACCATCGAGCGCTCGGTGGTGGAGGGCCCGGCCGCCAGCGTGCTGCTGGACGCTGCCGAGCAGGCCGACCTGCTGATCGTCGGCTCGCGCGGCCACGGCGGGTTCATGGGCCTGCTCCTCGGGTCCACCAGCCACCAGGTCGTCACCCACTCCACCTGCCCGGTCGTCGTCGTCCCGGTCCACACCGACGACTGATTTCGGGGTTCGTGGAGGGATCTGCGCGCAACTCGTCCAAAACCCTCCACGAACGGGTGCCACCGGCGGGCGGGTACCGTCGCGCGGGTCGTCTCCCGGAAGGTCGTGCGTGCAGGTCGGCTGCCACGTGCCCGCGAAGGACGTCTTCGGCGGTGCCGAGCGCGTCGACGCCGCGGTCGTCCAACTGCACCTGTCGGCGCCGAGGCAGTGGCGGGCGCCGAGGCGGCGCGAGGACGCCGACCAGCTGCGCGAATCCGGCATCGTGGCCTGCGTGCACGCCCCCTACCTGTGCAACCCGGCCTCGGGCGACCCGGTGGTCCGCGAGCGGACCACGCGGGTGCTGCAGGAGACCCTCGACGAGGCCGAGCGCGTCGGCGCGGGCGGGGTCGTCGTCCACGCCGGCCACGCCGCGGGCGGCGGCACGATGGACGACGCGCTCGCCCGCTGGGTCGACACCGCCCGCCCGCTGCGGTCGTCGGTGCCGCTGCTCGTCGAGAACACCGCCACCGGCACGACCGCACCCGGGCGCCACCTCGACGACTGCCTCGCCCTGTTCGCCGTGCTGCACGCGGCCGACCTCGACGTGCCCATCGGCGCCTGCCTCGACACCTGCCACGCGTTCGCGGGTGACGCGGCCGCCGCCGACGACCCGGTCGGCTGGGTGAAGTCGTTCGCCGAGGCCGCCGGCGGGATCGACGTGCTGCACGTCAACGACAGCCTCGCCCCGGCTGGCGGTGGCCGTGACCGGCACACGAACCTGGGCACCGGCGAGATCCCCCACGACGTCATGGCCGCGATGGTGGCCACCGCCGCGGCCCACGGTGCCCGCGCGGCGATCCTCGAGACCCCCGGCGAGGACGCCGACCGGCGAGCCGACATCACGGCCGTCCGCAGGATGCTCGCCTGATGGAGGAGGACGAGGACG
Organism: uncultured Actinomycetota bacterium; assembly: GCA_964505365.1. GTDB lineage: Bacteria > Actinomycetota > Nitriliruptoria > Nitriliruptorales > Nitriliruptoraceae > CAWCLK01. The sequence continues at coordinate 8,225 of CAZDIF010000063.1, read as the reverse complement.
ACCTCGAGGGCCACCTCACGCCGATGGGGCGGTTCGTGGAGCGGGCCAAGGGTCCGCTCGGCGTCGTGCTGGCCGTGCTGCTCGTCGTGCCGATGGGGACGGGCCTCCTGCAGTGGCTCGTGTTCGACCGGGCCGGGGACCGCGTGGTCGAGGAGCTGGAGGCCGGCGACCTCGACGCAGCGCTGGTCAACTCGGTCCTGCGCGTGGCCGGCTCGCCGTGCGAGGGGCGCGCCCGGTCGGTCTCCGGCACGGCCTTCGTCGCGCTGGTCGACGGCGAGCCGCTCGTGCTGACCAACCGCCACGTCGTCGAGGACGTCGCCGCCGTCGGCCTGCAGCAGCTCGGCGGGGGGCCGGGGCCGCGCGTGGCGTCCTGGCGGCTGGCCGACGGCGCCGACGTGGCCGTGCTCCGCCTCACCGACGGCGAGGACCTGCCGCCCGCCCTGCCGCTGTCGGCCGACGGGCCACGGGCTGGCGACGCCGTGCGGACCGTCGGGTTCCCGTCCGGGCTGCCCTACACGGCGGCCGGCTCGGTGGCCGAGGTCGGCGACCGCGAGCTGCTGCTGGACGTGGAGGTCGACCCCGGCGCGTCCGGGTCGCCGGTCCTGGGTGCGGACGGCACCGTCATCGGCCAGGTGTTCGCACGGACGCCCGGGGGTCGCGGTGTGGCCACCCCAGTGGGTACAGTGGTGACTGCGCTGGATGACCTCGGGGCGTCGCGCAGCGACTGCGGGCCGCCCCGGGACTGACACGACAGACACGCGGGAACACCACACGGTGTCGTCGGCGTTGACTCGGGTGTGGGGAAATGCACCCCCGTCCGGCCCCGGACCGGGACACGTCCCGGAGGCCGGGGGACGACGCGGCACACGTGACCAGACCGGTGGTCCCGCCGCCCTCCCGGGCCCGAACGAGGCCCGACGCCCGACCCAGCGTGGGTCGGAAGGCCTGTTCGCCCGCCGCGGCCATCTCGGCCGCTTGCGGCTCGCCACGAGAAAGAGCGAACCATCAGCACGACGCAGCACAGCCCTCCGCGCGTCTCCGTCGAGGAGTACCGCGACCTGGCGCAGGCGCACCTCGACGGGCTCGCGAGCGACGAGGACATCGAGATCCTCGAGGCATGCGAGGACGAGTGGATCAAGGCCCTGCAGAGCCTGCAGGTCGACGTGCGTCGGACCATCGACCGCGTCCGCCGCGAGGTCCACGGTCCCGAACGCGCCCTCGTCCTCGACGACTTCGAGGCCGAGCGCGACCGCATCGAGCAGCAGCTGTCCGCCCTCACGGGCCAGTCCTTCGGCGACGAGGGTGGCTCCGACGCAGACGATGACCAGGACGCCGCCGCCGACCGCGAGGACCCCGACGCCGAGCCCGAGGTGCTGGACGGCACCGCCCGCCTGCAGCTGTCGTGGCACGACGGACTCATCGTCGCCTGGGCCGGTGCCCGCGACGCCGAGCCCGAGGACGAGGCGAGCGTCCTCGAGCGCCTGCACGAGGCCGGCGCCACTGCCGACGCGTGGAAGCCCCACGAGCCCGTCCCGATGCCGCGCGGCAGCCACGCCGCGTCGGTCGCGGCACCCGTGCAGAGCTCGCTCGGGTGGCTCGTGTCGCTGGGCTCGACCGCCGGCGACGAGACCCTCGGCCCCAGCGTCACCTGGATGGGCCTGGCGGCCGCGCTGGCCGTCCGGCTCGTGGCCGACGGCCGCATGGTCCCGCAGCTGCAGCGCCTCGCCGACGGGAAGGGCAAGAAGTCGTCCTACGCGGTGCGCTGGGAGCCGACGCTCATCGACCACGACGAGCTGACCCACCTCGTGAAGTCGCTGCCGACCGGCATCGCGGTGCTCGAGAAGCAGAAGGACCCGCGGGCGGTGACCCGGATGGTGGTCGCCGGCTTCGTCGACGCGATCTGCCGAGACGCCGCCAAGCGCGTCGAGGTCCCCGCACCCCCGCCGAACCCCCGGTCGGCGTCCGAGGTCGCCGAGAACGTGCTCGGCCGCCTCGACGGCAGCGACTTCGAGGCCCCGACCCAGTACGGCAACGAGGTCGGCAAGGGCCTGCAGACCTGGGCCAAGGGTGTGACCGGCGCCGCCCGGCTGCAGCTGGTCGTCCAGCTCGACCCGCCGGACGACTCGGGGGGCTGGCTCCTGCAGACCCTCGTCGACGACGGCCGGCGCAAGCCCGAGCTGGTCGAGGCCGCCATGTCGCGGTCGAAGCACAACCGCAAGGAGTCGATCAAGCACGAGCTGGAGCGGCTCGAGGGCCTGTACACGCCGCTGCAGCGCGGCAAGGAGAAGCGCCGCGGCCAGGTCATCCTCAGCCAGGACGAGGCCTGGGACCTGATGGCCAACACCGGGTCGGTGCTGACCTCCGCCGGCTTCGAGGTCCGCGTCCCGCCGATGTCGCCGACGAAGGCCAAGCCGTCGCTGCGGATCACCGCCACCGAGTCCGGCGACACCGCCGTCGGGGCGCAGCAGCTGACGGCCGTGCGCTGGTCGGCGGTCTTCGGTGACGTCGAGCTGAGCGCCGAGGAGATCCAGGAGCTCGCCGGCCAGTCCCGCCCGCTGGTGAAGTCCCACGGCCAGTGGGTCGAGGTCGACCACGCCGACCTGGAGGCCGCCGCCGAGGCCCTCGCCCAGCGGGCCGACCGCAAGAAGATGTCCGGCGCGGAGATGCTGCGCCACGCGCTGGGCCTCGACGGGCAGGCGCTGGGCAGCCCGGTCTCGGTCGCCGGTGACGCATGGGCCGCCAACCTGCTGAAGTCGGCCGCCGAGATCCCGGAGCTGCCGCCGACCTCGCCCGAGGGCTTCCACGGCGAGCTGCGCAGCTACCAGGCCAACGCGCTGGCGTGGCTGGACTTCCTCGACAAGGCCGGGCTGGGCGGCTGCCTGGCGCTGGACATGGGGCTCGGCAAGACGCCGACCATGCTGGCGCACCTGCAGCAGACCACCGACCAGGGCCCGGCCCTGGTGATCGCCCCGCCGGCCGTCGTCGGCAACTGGGCGTCCGAGGCCGCGCGCTTCGTGCCGGACCTCGACGTCGTCGTCCACCACGGCCAGAACCGCGCCGACGAGGACGACCTCGCCAGCGACGTCGTCCGCGACCACGACGTGATCATCACGACCTACGGCACCGCGCTGCGCGACGTCGAGGCCCTGGTCGACGTCGAGTGGGGCAAGGTCGTCCTGGACGAGGCCCAGGTCATCAAGAACCCCGCGTCCGAGACTGCCCAGCAGCTGCGGCGGCTGGAGGCCCGCACCCGGGTGGTGCTGACCGGCACCCCGATCGAGAACGGCCTCGGCGACCTGTGGTCGCTGATGGACTTCGTCAACCCGGGCCTGGTGGGCGAGCGGTCCACCTTCGTCGCCCAGATGACGAAGGCCAACGAGGCCGGCAGCAAGGCCGAGTCGGCCCTGAAGGCGCTCAACGGGGTGCTCGTGTTCCGCCGCACCAAGGCCGAGCCGATCATCGCCGAGGAGCTGCCGGACCGCATCGACGAGCTCGACCACTGCCCGATGACCGCCGAGCAGGTCGGCCTGTACCAGGCCGTGCTCGACGAGCTGGTCGCCGAGACCGCGGACGACGACTCGACGAAGAAGAAGGGCGCGGTGCTGGCCGCCATCACCGCCCTGAAGCAGATCTGCAACCACCCGGCCGCCTACACCCACGACGACGAGCCGCTGGAGGGCCGCTCCGGCAAGCTGGCCCGCCTCGAGGAGATCGTCGACAACGTCTTCGCCTCGGACGAGCGGCTGCTGATCTTCACCCACTTCGCGAGCTGGGGCGAGCGGCTGGCCGAGTACCTCACCCGCCGCACGGGCATCGACATCGACTGCTACCACGGCGGCCTGTCCCGTGGCGCCCGCGACCGGATGGTCAGCGACTTCCAGGAGGGCACGGGCCCCGGGGCGCTGGTGCTGTCGCTCAAGGCCGGCGGCACCGGGCTCAACCTCACCTCCGCCAGTCACGTGGTGCTGTACGACCGCTGGTGGAACCCGGCCGTCGAGGACCAGGCCCGTGACCGCGTCTGGCGCATCGGCCAGGACAAGACCGTCGTCGCCCACCGGCTGGTGGTGCCGGGCACCGTCGACGAGCGCGTCGAGGAGGTCGTGGCTGGCAAGCGCCGCATCGCCGACCTGACGCTGCCGAAGGCCAGCTCCGTCGGCGACCTCGACCACCAGCAGCTGCAGAAGGCCCTCGGCATCGACAAGGACCAGCTGCTCACCGAGGACTACCAGACCGACCACGAGAAGGCAGGTGCCGCATGAGGGCCCGTCGACGCGAACGCGAACACGTGTCCGGCGCCGACCGCCAGCAGAACGCCGGCGGCCAGTCCGGCAACGCCCGGCAGGGCGGTGGCCCCAAGGGCGGGGGCGGTCAGAACAAGGGTGGCGGCAGCAAGCCCAAGGGCCGCAACCGCAAGCGCCGCAACCGCAAGAACCGCACCAAGGGGCCGCGCAACCACGAGGTCGGGTTCTGGGGCGACGTGGACCGGCTGCCCGAGCCGACCCAGGACGTCCGCATCACCGACGACCCCGCGGCGGTCGCCCGCTCGCTGGGATCCCCGCCGTTGCCCGGCCACGAGCGCATCGCCGCGCACTACTTCACCGTGGTGTACGAGCGCGCCGTGCAGACCGCCGGTGCGCTGGCGGCCGCCGGCGGCCTGATCGACCCGGCCGCGCTGACCGAGGATCACGACGAGTAGCCCCTTTCAGCGGATCGGGTCGGCCAGCAGGCTGGCGCACAGGGCGGTCAGCAGCCGCACGCGGTCGGGCAGGGCGGACACGCGCACGTGCTCGTCCTCGGCGTGGGCGCCGCCGCCCACCGCCCCGAGGCCGTCGAGCGTCGGCACCCCCAGCGCCCCGGTGAAGTTGCCGTCCGAGCCCCCGCCGACACGGGCGGACCGCAGCGGCGGCAGGCCGAGGTCGGCCGCGACCCGGCAGGCCCGGTCGAACACCGTCGCGGTCACGTCCTCGGTCAGCGGGGGCCGGTTGGTCTCGCCGTGCAGGACCAGCCGGCAGCCATCCACCCGCGGGGTGAGGGCACGCAGGCCGGCGTCGGTCCGTTCCTGCTCCTCGGGCGTCCACGCACGCGTGTCGACGGCCACCTCGGCGGACGCCGGCACCGTGTTCATGGTCGTGCCCGCCGACGACACGGTCGGGGTGACGGTCGTCTCCCGCTCCGGGTCGGACAGGGCCTCGATCGCCAGGACCTGGTGGGCCAGCTCCACCAGGGCGTTGGCGCCGGCCTGCGGTTCCAGGCCCGCGTGGGCGGCCCGGCCGATGACCTCCAGCCGGTAGGTGCCGACGCCCTTGCGGCCGACCTTCACGGCGTCGCCCGCGGCGGCCTCGAGGACGAGCACCGCCTCGACGCCCCGGGCGGTGTCCTCGATCAGCGACCGGGACGTCGGTGCGCCGATCTCCTCGTCGCCGGTCAGCAGCATCGCCATGCCCTCGAGCTCGTCGAGCCGCTGCAGGGCGTGCAGCCCCATCGCCGCGCCGGACTTCATGTCGAAGATCCCGGGACCGGTGGCGCGGTCGCCGTCGACGTCGAAGGGGATGCGGCCGAGCGTGCCGTGCGGCCAGACCGTGTCGAGGTGGCCCAGCAGCAGCACGCGGGGCCGGCCCACCGACCACACGAGGTGGGTGCGGCCATCGACCTCGACGAGGTCGGCCGGCACGCCGGTGCGGTCCTCCAGCATCGCCGCCATGGTCCGCTGGCAGGCGGCGACGGCGTCCGGGTCGGACGTCGGCGATTCCACCTCCACGAGGCGTGCGGTGTCGTGCAGCAGCGCCGCCGTGGGGACGTCCGCGGTGGTGTCTGGGTCCATCAGGCAGTCTCCTCGGTGAGGACGAGGCGGTCGGTGGTGACGTGGTCGAGGAACGGCTCGTCGACCTCGACGCCGAGGCCCGGGCCGGTGGGGACGTCGAGGTGGCCGTCACGCATGGTGAAGGGCTCGGTCACGAGGTCGCGGGCCCAGAACCTCGCGGACTCGGACACGTCGCCGACGAGGGAGAAGTTGGGGCACGCGGCAAGGGCGACGTTGGCGGCCCGCCCGATGCCGGTCTCGACCATGCCGCCGCACCACACGGGCACGTCGAGGTCGGCGCAGACGTCGGCGAGGTGTCGCGCCGCCAGCACCCCGCCGACGCGGCCGGCCTTGAGGTTGACGATGCTGGTGGCGCCCATGGCGATCGCGTCGCGGCACACCGCCTCCGACGTGATCGATTCGTCGAGGCAGACGGGTGTGCGGATGCGTTCGGCGAGCCGGGCATGGTCGCCGAGGCGGTCCGCCGCGAACGGCTGCTCCACCAGCAGCAGGTCGAACGCGTCGAGCCCGGCGAGGTGGTCGGCGTCCGCCAGCGTGTACGCCGTGTTGGCGTCCACCTGCAGGGGAACGTCCGGGTGGGCGGCCCGCACGGCGGCGAGCAGCTCCAGGTCGAAGCCCGGGCGGACCTTCAGCTTGATCCGCCGGTAGCCGTCGGCGACGTAGCCGTCGACGGCCGCGACCACCGCGTCCACGGTGTCCTCCATCCCGACCGACACGCCGCACGGCACCTGCTTGGTCGTCGCACCGAGGTGGTCGGCCAGGGACACCCCGTCCCGGCGCAGCTGGGCGTCCAGCAGGGCCATCTCCAGGGCCGCCTTCGCCATGCGGTGGCCGTGCACGCCGGCGACGAGGTCGGCGAAGCCCTCGGCCGTGACCTCGTCGTCGGCCAGCACCGGCGGGGCGAGGAAGCGGCGGACGACCTCGGCGGCACCGTCGGTGTACTCCGACGAGTACATCGGCGCGTGGATCGCCACGCACTCGCCCCACCCGTCGACCCCGTCGGCGCGGACGCGGACCAGCAGCACGTCCCGGGCGTCCTGCGTGCCGAACGACGTCGTGAACGGGCGCACCAGCGGCAGGCGGACGCGGCGCAGTTCGACCTCGTCGACGTGCACGGTGGCGGGCTCCCTTCACGGTCGGCGGGAACGGTACGCGGGTAGCGTGTGCCCTGTCTCCCGAGCTGCACCCGAGGTCGTCCCCCCGTGCGAACCATCGACGGCTACGTCCATCCGGCGTTCGCGTCGGTCGCCGAGCGCTTCCGCAGGATCTTCGCCCGGCGCCGCAGCGGCGGCGGGGCACTGGCCGTCCGGCTGCGGGGCGAGACGATGGTCGACATCTGGGGCGGCACCGCGGACACCGAGGGGGAGCGGCCGTGGACCGCGGACACGATGGCGATGTGCTTCTCCACGACCAAGGGCGTCGCGTCGACGGTCGTGCACCGGTTGGCCGACCGCGGCCTCCTCGACTACGACGCGCCCGTCGCCGAGTACTGGCCCGCGTTCGGCGCGAACGGCAAGGGCGCCGTGACCATCCGGCAGCTGCTCAGCCACCAGGCGGGCCTGCACGACATCACCGGCATGGTCGAGACGCCACAGGACCTGCTGGACCACGAGCTGCTGGAGGAGCGGTTGGCCGCGGCCGCGCCCGACCCGCCCCCGGGCTCCGGCCCCGGCTACCACGGATTCACCTTCGGCTGGCTCCTCAGCGGCCTCACCCGCGCCGTGACCGGCCAGGACATGCGCGACCTCGTCCGCAAGGAGATCGCCGAGCCACTCGGCACCGACGGGCTGCACATCGGGGCCGACGCCGAGGTCGCCGAACGGGTCGCCCCCCTGATCGTGGGCAACTGGGGACCGATGCGCCTGCTCGGCGACCACGGCGAGCGCCTGAGGTGGACCGACCGGCTGCGCGAGGCGTTCCACGTCGACGCGTTCGACGACATGCTGACCGACCCCGGCCAGGCCCTGCTGGCGGCCCAGATGCCGGCGGTGAACGGCGTGTTCACGGCCCGGGGGCTGGCGACGATGTACGCGGCGCTGGCCGACGGCGGGACGGTCGACGGGGTGCAGCTGCTCAGCCGCAGCACCGTGCACGAGCTCGGTCGCGTCGTGACCCGCGACCGCGACTACGTCCTCGCCCTGCGGATGCGCTGGCGCCTCGGCTACCACCAGGCCTTCACCAGCCGGCGGGCACCTCGGCGTGGCTTCGGGCACTACGGGTTCGGCGGCTCCGGCGGCTGGGCCGACCCGGACACCGGCCTGTCGGTGGCGTTCGTCACCAACCGCCTCGGGTCGGCCACCACCCCGATCGCCGACGCCCGGCTGGTGCGGCTGGGCGGTGCCGCCATCCAGGCCGCCCGACAGCTGTCCTGACGGCCGCCCCTGCCCGTCCGGGATGGGAGCCG
>CAZDIF010000062.1:0-9675 GCA_964505365.1 uncultured Actinomycetota bacterium | reverse complement strand
GGATCGCCGACGAGCTGCCCAAGGACCGCCGCAAGGTCGACCCGCCCTTCGGCCCCTGGAACGCCGCCTGACGATCAGCGGGTGCGGGTGACCTTGGTGAGGTGACGGGGGCGGTCCGGGTCGCGACCGGCGGCCCGCGTTGCGTCGAGCGTGGCCAGCTGGGCGGCCGTGATCGCCGTGAACGCCCCGCCGAGGTGGCCGGCCAGCGGCAGCCGCACGACGGTGCCCTCGTCGTCGACGGTGTGGTCGGTGAGGAGCACGGCGCGGGCGCCGCGTCCGCGGACCTGCCGGACCACCGCCAGGGCCTCGTCGAGGTGGTCGGGGTCGGTGGCCACGACCAGGACGGGCATGCCGTCCTCGGCCAGCGCGATCGGGCCGTGCTGGAAGTCGGCGGTGGACCATGCGTGCGCGAGGACGCCGGACAGCTCCTGGAGCTTGAGCGCCCACTCGTGGGCGGTGGCGAGGTCGAGGCCGCGACCGACGACCATCGCCCGGTTCGCCCCCGCGAGGGCCTCGACCGCGGGCGCCACCCGGTCGGCATCAGCCAGGACGCGGGCGACCGCCTCTGGGACCTCGGCCAGCTCCTCGGCCACGGACGCCGCCGCGCCGGGGAGGGCGTCGGTCAGCACGCCGGCCGACGCGAGCTCCCCCGTGTAGGTCTTGGTGGCCGCGACGGCCCGCTCCGGCCCCACTGCCAGCGGGACGGTCACGTCGGCGACCTCCGCCAGCGCCGAGCCCGGGTCGTTGACGATCGCGACCGTCGGCCGTCCCTGCCGGCGCGCCTCGGCCAGGACGCCGGCCAGGTCCGGTGAGGCCCCGGACTGGGACAGCCCGACCACCAGGGCGTCCCGCAGGTGCGGCCCGCTGCCGTCCGCGTACAGCGACGGGGTGGCCAGCGCGACGGGCAGGCCGGCACGCCGACCCCACAGGTACTGGGCCCACCGGGCGGCGTTGTCGGAGGTCCCCCGGGCCGCGAGCACGACGTGGGCGACCTCGTGCCCGGCCAGCAGGTCGCGGACGTCGGGCAGCGCGTCCGAGGCGGCCCGCAGGGCGCGGCCGATCGAGGCGGGCTGCTCGTGGACCTCGTCGCGCACCGTCACGGCCGGTCCGCCGCAAACACGACCTCGCCGCCCACCACCGTCGTGGTGACGCGGCCGCCGGCGTCCAGCACACACCAGTCCGCGCGGGCCCCCACCTCGACGCTGCCGCGGTCCGTGGCACCCAGCAGCTGCGCGGGCACCGTGGTGACCGAGCGGATCGCGGCGGCCAGCGACTGGCCCGTGGCGGCCCGCCACGTGTCCACGGCCGCCGGCAGGCTCAGGGTGCTGCCCGCCAGCCGGCCGTCGGCGTCCCGCGGGGTCCCGTCGACGGTCGTGACGCGGACGTCGCCGAGGACGTGGGTGTCCGTCTCCAGGCCCGCGGCCGCCACGGCGTCGGTGACCAGCGCGACCCGGTCGGCGGCCAGGCGCGCCACGATCGCCAGCACGGCGGGGTGGACGTGCTGGCCGTCGGCGATGAGACCCAGCACGACGTCGGGGGTCGCCAGCGCCGCGCCGACCAGACCGGGCGCCCGGTGGTGCAGCCCGGTCATGGCGTTGCCGAGGTGGGTGACGGCCGTGGCTCCCGCCGCGAAGGCGTCGACCGCCTCGTCGAAGGTCGCCTCGCTGTGACCGGCCGCCACGACGACCCCGGCGTCGCGGGCCAGCGACACCAGCGCGTCGGCACCGGGCCGCTCCGGCGCCAGCGTCACCATGGCCACCTGCCCGGTGGCGAGCCAGCGGTCCAGCAGGGCCGGGTCGGGATCCCGGATGGCATCCCGATGGTGGGCGCCCCGCCGCGAGGGGGCCAGGAACGGCCCCTCGAGGTGCCACCCCAACGGGACCGCGCCCCGCCAGCCGTCCCGCGGGCCGGCGCCCAGGACCTCGAGCGCCCGGTCGACCGTCGCCGGCGAGGTGGACACGAGCGTCGGCAGGAACGCGGTCACGCCCGTCGACGGCAGCCGTGCCGCCAGCTCCCACAGGCCCTCCGGGCGTGAGGTGAGGTCGATCCCCCACCCGCCGTTGACCTGCAGGTCGACCAGGCCCGGGACCACGACGTCGGCGGGATCCGCGACCGCGTCGCCGAGGGAGATGGCCACGACCCGCCCGTCGACCACCTCCAGCGCCGCGTCCCGCGCACCGTCCGGCGTCAGCATCGCCTCGGTGCGAACCCCGGTCACGGGACCACCTGCAGCCCGGCGCCGCGCGGGAGCTCGCCCATGCGGGCGGGCAGCCGACCCGTGACCGGGATGGCGCCGGCCAGGGCGTCGGCGACGGCGTGCAGGGACGGCGGCAGCAGGCCGTAGCTGCACAGGTGGGTCGTCGAGGCCGGCACCATGGTCGCGTCGAGGGGCACCCGCATCGACACCGAGACCACCCGCCGGTGGGCACCGGCGACCGCCTCGACCAGTGCCTGCTGGCCGGGCACCGCGTGCGCATCGACCAGCCCGACGACCACGGCGTCGACGTCGGGGCAGGCGCGGACGACGGCGGCGATCTCGTCACGCGTCGGGTCCGGGCTCGTGACGTGGACCTCGACCGACGCGAACCGACGGGCCAGGGCCGGCCCGAGGCCGGGTGCCACCGTCGACGACGTGTCCGCCGGGGTGCGGTCGAACGGCCGCGGCATGACGGCCAGCACCCGCGACGACGCCGCCAGGGGCAGCAGCCGGCCGGGGTCGCGAAGCAGCGTGATGGATCGTCGGGCCAGCTCCGCGGCCAGCTGGTGGTGCTCCGAGCTGCCGACGACGTCGACGGGCGGCCGGTCGGCCGTCGTGGTCGCCGCCAGGGCCGCGACGCGGGCGGCGCCGGCCCGCAGCGCGTCGGGATCGACCAGGCGGCGGGCCACGGCCTGCCCGAGCCCCTCGACCAGCCGCTCCCGCTGGCCCGGTTCGGCGGTCATCAGCAGCAGGTCCGCCCCCGCTCGCAACGCAGCGATCGCGTCGACGACCTGGGCCGCGCCCTGCCCGAGCGCCTTCATGTCCAGCGCGTCGGTGACGGTCACGCCGGCGAACCCGAGGTCGCCCCGCAGCAGGTGGGTCACCAGCTGCGGACTGAGCGTGCCCGGCAGGTCGGCGTCGCCGGTCAGCGCGGGGTAGGCGGCGTGGCTGGTCATCACCATGCCGACCCCCGCCTCGATGGCGGCCCGGAACGGGACCAGCTCGACCTCGTCGAGGCGATCGGCGTCGTGCTCCAGGACGGGCAGGGCGTGGTGGCTGTCGACCGTGGCATCGCCCTTGCCGGGGAAGTGCTTGGCGCACCCGATGGCGCCCGCCTCGGCCAACCCGGCCGTGAACGCGGCCACGTGCTGGCCCACGCGGGCCGGGTCGTCGCCGAACGTCCGGATCCCGAGGCCCGGGTTGGTCGGGGTGGTGAGCAGGTCGCACACCGGGGCGTAGTCGACGTCGACACCGGCGGCGCGCACCTCCCGCCCGATCGCCCGGCCGACCCGCCGGGTCAGGTCCGTGTCGTCGACGGCACCGAGGGCGAGGTTGCCGGCGAACGGCGTGGTCTCGTGCCCGAGGCCCAGGAACTGCCCGCCCTCCTGGTCGACGCACACCAGCACGGGACGCCCGGCCGCGCGCCGGACCGCGTCGGCCAGCTCGCGGACCTGGGCGATCGAGGCGACGTTGGCGTGGCGGAACAGCGTGACCCCATAGCCGGTGCCGGCCGCGAGGTCGGCCGCGACGTCGTCCGGGAGCGCGGTCCCCTCGAACCCCAGCAGCAGGTGGTCGCCGATCCGCCAGTCCATCGCGCTATCCCTTCAGCGATCCGGCCAGCAGGCCGCGGACGAAGAAGCGCTGGAGGGAGAGGAAGACGACCAGCGGCACGACCATGGTGACGAAGGCGCCGGCGGTCAGCAGGTGCCACGCCTCGCCCCGCGACCCCACCAGCTCGTTCAGGCGTGCCGTCAGGATGGCGACCTCGCTGTCGGTGCCGAGGTACACCAGCGCGACCAGCAGGTCGTTCCACACCCAGAGGAACTGGAAGATCGCGAACGCCGCGATCGCCGGGATGGACAGGGGCAGGACGAGCCGCCGGAACACGGTGAAGTGGTTGGCGCCGTCGACGCGGGCCGCCTCCATCAGCTCCCGCGGCAGCTGGGCGACGTAGTTGTAGAGGAGGTAGGTCGCCAGCGGCAGGCCGAACCCGGCGTGGGCCAGCCACGTGCCGAGGAAGGTGCCGGTGAGGTCCCACGACGTGTAGATGCGCAGGATCGGGATCAGGGCCATCTGCAGTGGGACCACCAGCAGCGCCACGACGAGCGCGAACAGCAGCCGGCGGCCGGGGAAGCGCATCCACGCGAACGCGTAGGCCGCGAACGCGGCGATCGTGATCGGGATGACGGTGGCGGGGATCGTCACGGTGAGGCTGTTGAAGAAGGCGTCCATCATCCCGGCTGCGCCGAGCACGGAGTCGTAGTTGCCCAGGGTCCACTGCGCCGACTCGAAGGGGTGCAGCAGCGCGTCCCACCAGCCGGACGCGCGGATGGCGTTGGGGTGGCGGAACGAGCTGACCAGCAGGCCGACCGTCGGCAGGGACCACGTGACGGCGATCATCACGACGGCGACGCGGACCGCGGTGGAGCCCAGCAGCCGCCGCACGCGCGGACTGAACCGGGAGCGCCAACCCGGCGTGGGAGCGGTGGCGGTGGTCATGCGTCGATCCCCTGGCGTCTGAGGTTGCGGACGTTGATGACGATGATCGGGGTGACGGCGACGAGCAGGATGACCGCCAGCGCCGAGGCACGGCCGAAGTTCCGGAAGCGGAACATCTCGGTGAACATGCGGTTGGCGACGACCTCGGTCTCGAACCGGCCGCCGGTCATCACGAACACGATGTCGAACACCTTGAGGATCGCGATGAAGATCGTGGTCGCGACGGTGATCATGGACCCGCGGATGCTGGGCAGCACGACGTGCCAGAACGCCCGGATCTCGCTCGCCCCGTCGATGCGGGCGGCCTCGACGATCTCGCCGTCGACGCCCTTGATCGCCGCCGACAGGATCACCATGGCGAAGCCCGCCTGCAGCCAGATCATGATGGCGATCAGGGCGAAGGTGTTCAGCGGCGCCTGCTGCAGCCACGGCACCGGCTCGGCCCCGGTCGCGGTGACCAGCGCGTTGACCATGCCGATCTGGGGCTGTCCCTCCGGCTGCCAGGCGTAGACGAAGCGCCAGATGACGCTGGCCCCGACCATCGAGATCGCCATGGGCAGGAAGATGAAGGTCTTCGCGAAGGCCTCGCGCTTCACCCGGTCGACGAGGGCGGCGAACACCAGCCCCACGACGACCGACACGCCCGTGCCGATCACCAGCCAGAGGGCGTTGTTCCGCAGCGCGATCCGCATCGCCGGGTCGGTGAACGCGAACGCGTAGTTGGCCAGGCCGTCGTCCTCGGTCACCGACATCCAGATCGTGGTGACGGTCGGGATGACGAGGTAGAAGCCCAGCAGCCCCAGCGCCGGCCCCACGAACACCCAGGGCATCAGCCGTTCCTGCCAGCGCGACGACAGCAGCTCGACCACGGTCGCCGCCACCCGGTACAGCCACCAGGTGCCGAGCGTGCCCACCAGCAGCGCGACCACCACGATCAGCAGCCGCCGGCTCAGCGGCGTGAGCCCCACGTCCCGCAGCGCGGCGGCCGTGGCGTCGGCCCCCACCACGTCGTACAGCGCCGACAGCATCCGGGCCGGCGCCTCCGGGTCGCCCACGAACACCAGCGCGGCGCGCACGGCCGTGACCAGCAGGACGGCCGCCGCCACCGCCCCCACGACGCGCCATGCCTGGTGCAGGCGCTCCGGGGCGGTGACGACGGTCACGGGCGTTGGATCTCCTCGCGGGGTGGCCTGACGGTGGCGGGACACCGGCCGGTGCCCCGCCGTCGGTGGCGGGTCAGCCGGACGGCCAGCTCGCCTCGATGTCCGCCAGGACCTGTTCGGTGCCCTCACCGTTCGCCGCGATCCAGTCGACCATCCCCGCCCAGAAGCTGCCCTGACCGACCTCGGCCGGCATGCTGTCCGACGCATCGAACCGCAGCGTGGTCGCCGCGGCGAGGATCTCCGCCTGTTCCGCGGACGCGTAGTCGGTGTACCAGTCGCTGGGGACGCTGCTGTTGGGCGAGATGAACCCACCGGCCTCGATCCAGGACTTCGCACCCTCCGGCGTCGCGAGGAACTCCATGACGGCCCGCACTGCGGGACGGTCGTCGAACATCACCATCATGTCACCCGAGCCGAGCACCGGGACGCTGTCCGGGTCGTCGATCGGTGGCAGGAAGAAGAACGCCGAGTCCTCGCCGGGCGTGAACAGGGGCTCCTCGGTGTCCGGGTCCTTCGGCCAGAAGTCCGGGATCCAGGCGGCCTGTTTGTGCAGCCAGCAGTCCGGCCCGTCCTCGGCGAACATGGGTGACTGGGTGTCGCCGACGAACGTGGCGTTGATCGCCGTGTTGCCGCCGTACACGTAGTCCGAGTCGAACCAGATGTCCTGCACGATCTGCGCCGCCTCGAGCACCTCGGGGTGGTCGAACGGGATCTCGTGCGCCACCCACTGGTCGTAGACCTCCGCGTCGGCGGTGCGCAGCAGCACGTCCTCGATCCAGTCGGTCGCGACCCAGCCCGACGCGTCCCCGTGCTCGACGGAGATGCACCACGGGCTGCCGTTGCCGTCCGCCAGGATCTGGTCGGACAGGGCCATGAGCTCGTCCCAGGTGGTGGGGACCTCGTAGCCCGCGTCCGCGAAGGCCTGCACCGGGTACCAGACGATCGACTTGGTGTTGGCCCGGTAGAACACCCCGTACGAGCCGCCGTCGTGGGCGGTCAGGTCGAGGTAGGCCGGCGCGTAGTCCTGCGCGAGCTGGTCCGTGTTGATCCAGGTGGACAGGTCCACGAGGTGGCCCTCGTCGGCGAACTGCCGCATCAGGCCGGGCTGTGCCAGCTGCGCGATGTCGGGGGCGTTGCCACCCTCGACGCGCACGTTCAGCACGGTCTCGTAGTCGGTGATGCCCTCGTACTTGACGTCGATGCCGGTGCGCTCCGCGAAGGCGTCGATCACCGCCGCGAAGTTGTCACCCTCTGCGTCGACCCACTGGCCGAGGAGCTCGACGCTCTCGCCCTCGTACTCGCCGGCCTCGGCCGCCGCGAGGTGTGGCCAGGGGCCGTCGTCGGCCGCTGTCGTGCCGTCGTCGGCTGTCTCCGCAACCGGTTCTGGTGACCCGTCCGTCGGGTCGTCGGATGTCGTGTCGGTGTTGGCGCACGCTGTGCCCACCAGGGCCAGCGCCGCGACCACCGCCGCGTGACGTCGCCAGTTCATGTGTGCTCCCTTCCCGCTCGGGGAACCCCGACGACCATGTCGTCGGGGTGATGCAGGGGCGTGCCGGCAGCCGCCAGGGCGGCGGCGCCGAGTGCGCCCGTCGGATGGTCTGCTGGCGCCACTCCCAGTCGTTCCGGAGCCAGCAGGTGGTTGGCGACCGCGGAGTTCCGGGTCGCGTCGGTCAGGCGTTCGCGGACCAGCTCGGCCAGCGACGGATGTGCCACGCCGATGCCGCCCCCGAGCCACACGGCATCGATGCCGGTGGTGGCCGCCAGCCAGTGGACGGCGTGCGCCACGTCGTCGGCCACCTCCCCCGCGAGGACCCGGGCGTCGGGGTCGCCCGCGGCGGCCCGGGTGAACAGGTGCGTGGCGTCGCCGTGCGGCCACCGTCGTGCCAGCGCGGGCCCGGCGATCCGGGCCTCCAGGCAGCCGGTGCCGCCACAGGCACAGCGGACGTCGTCGCCGAGGACCGGCGCGTGGCCGATCTCCCCGGCGGTGCCGCGCGGCCCGCGCAGGAGGTGACCGGCGACCACGATGCCCGCGTTGACGCCCGTGCCGAGGTTGAGCAGCACGACGTCGGCGCGGGTGGGGTCGTCGACCTGCAGCAGGCGAAGCACCTCGAGGGCGCCGGCCCGCACGTCGTTCTCGATGGCGACCGCCGCGTCGAGCCGGGCGGCGAGTCGTGCCGCCAGCGGCGCCTGTGTTCCGAGGTGGAGGTTGACCGCGTCCGAGACGGTGCCGGCCACGGGGTCGACCACGCCGGGCACGCCCACGCCGACCGTGGCCGGCGGGCTGCCGGCGGCGGCGCCGCACTGCGCGACGAGGCCCGCCACCACCTCGACCAGGGCGTCCAGGCCGTCGGTCGGCGTCGGTGCCTGCGCCCGTCCGAGGACGGCCTCGCCGTCGGTGGCCACGGCCTCGACGGAGGTCCCGCCGATGTCGATGCCGATGGTGGTCGTCATCGTCCCACCACCCCGAGCTCGTTGGCGACGACCAGCGACCAGGCCCCGGCCAGCACGACGTCCTCGCCGACCTCGGACGCCTCGACGGTGATCCGGTCGGCGACCGACGGCAGTACGTGGCGCGCCAGCTCGTCCCGGACGGGCCCGAGCAGGCGCCCCCCGAGCGCGAGGGCAGGCCCGGCCAGGACCACCCGGTGGACGTCGAGGACGCCGACGACCATCGCCAGGACCGCACCCACGGCGCGTCCGGCACGGTCGGCCACGTCGTCGGGCACGTCGGCGAGCCGCGCCCGCCGCTCGTCCGGGGTGCCGTCGGTCGACTGTCCCGCGGCCTCCAGGATCGCGTCCAGGCCCGCGACCGTCTCGAGGCAGCCGACCCGGCCGCACCGGCAGGTGGCGGTGGCGCCGGGCACGGGCAGGTGGCCCACCTCGCCCGCGGCCTGCCCGTCGCCGCGGTGCAGGCGCCCGTCGAGGACGATGCCGGCGCCGATGCCGTCGGCCAGCCGGACCACGACGACGCTGTCGCTGTCGGCGCGGCGCCCGAACTCGTCGATGGCGGCGACGTGGGCGTCGTTGGCGACGTGGACCGGCAGGCCGGTCGCGTCGACCAGCGCCTGCCGCAGGTCCACCTCGTGCCAGTCGAGGTTGGCGGCCTCCAGGACGACGCCGTCGTCGACGACACCCGGCGTGCCCACCCCGACGCCCAGCACGGGGACGTCCGCCGCGGCGACCGTCGCCTGCACGAGCCGGACGACCGCGGCGAGGTCCCGACCATCTGCCTCGCCCTGGTGCGAGATCGCCCCAGCGAGGTCCAGCAGCGCCGCACGGAAGGGCCGGGCCGACAGGTCGACCGCCACGACCGCCCGGGCGTGGGCCGCGACCCGGAGCATCGTGGGCGGCTTGCCGCCGGCGGACACGCCCAGGCCCGCCTCCTCGACCAGGGCCTGGTCGATCAGCTCGGTCACGAGGTCGGACACCGTGGCCCGGGTCAGTCCCGTCTCGCGGGCGATGTCGGCCCGCGAGATCGGCTGCGCGTGCAGGATGGTCTGCAGCGCCAGGCGCAGGTTCGACTGCCGCCCGTCCGCCCGGGTGGACTTGGTCGCCGCACGCAGCGTGCTGGTCACTCCCACACTCCTCGCCCCGTCTGGATCTTTGTATGTTTTCTAAACTAACTTTCGACCGTTGTCAAGTCCCGCACCTCGCACCGCCACGCCCCGCCCCGAGGTTGCGATGCGGATTCGGACGTGTGATGCGGATTCAGGGCAGAATCTCCCTCACATCCGCATCGCAACGCGGAATCCGCATCACAACGACCCCGCGGCTCGCGGGCGAGGTGTGCCGGGGTCGGTCAGGTGAGCTCGCGGA
>CAZDIF010000061.1:0-9801 GCA_964505365.1 uncultured Actinomycetota bacterium | reverse complement strand
CGAGCGTCCACGACGGCCAGTCGCCCGACGCAGCCTTCAACTCCGCGGCGCGCTCCGGTCCCACCAGCAGCGTGGCCTCGTCCGCGGCGGGGTCAGCGTGTGCGTCCATTGCCCGAACGGTAGGCGCCGTGCGGGGGATCCCTCGAACCCACACCCCGGCCAACCGTTCGTGGAGCCGGACGTGCGAGACCCCGAGTCGACCGCTCCACGAACGGCATCCCCCGTTGGCATGTGTGGACAGACGCGGAAGCCCACCCAGAGCCACAACTACGGTTGCCTGGTGACGGCCCGCGAGGCGCCAGAGATGCGCTCAGGAGGGAAGCACGGTGACCGAGGCAACACTCCACCACTTCCTGATCGTGTTCGACCACGAGCAGCGCCGGACCGTGCGACGTATCCAGAGGTTCGATGACGCGGGGACGGCGAACGACGCCTACGCCGCTGCGGAACAACAGTACGCGGACGAGCCCCACATCGAGGTGGTCCTGCTCGGCTCCGACTCTGTCGCGACCCTGAGGCGCACGCATCCGAACTACTTCCCGCAGGAGCAGACTCGGCTGGCCGGGAGGCTCGAGAAGTACCTGGTGGCGCACTCCTAGGAGTCGCCAACGGGAACCGATCCCGTCGTCAGGGCTCGCGGGCGGTGAGGATCGCCACCGTGCGGTCGACCACCTGGTCGGCGTGGCCGGCGCGGACCTCCGCCAGCAGGCCGTCGAGGTCCTCCAGTGCCTCCGCCCAGCGGGTGGACCAGGTGTCGAAGTCCACGTCGCGCGGCCCCGCACGCTCCCGCGCCTCCGCGAGCGCGTCCACCAGCTCGCCCGCGGTCGTACCGAGGGTCTCCTCGAGGTGCTGGCGCAGGCGCCGTGCCAGCGCCGGTGCGCGCCCCGCCGTGGCGATCGCGATCCGCAGCGACCCGCTGCGCACCAGGGCCGGTGCGGCGAAGTCACAGTGGTCGAGGTCGTCGAGGACGCTGGTCAGCGTCCCCCGCTCGCGCGACTCGGCCCAGAACGCCTCGACGTCGAGGTCGTCCTCGCGGGTGGCGATGGCGATCGTCGCGCCCTCGAGGTCGCCCGGGGCGTAGGGCCGGGCATGCAACTCCACGTACAGGTCGGCCTCGGCGACCGTGCGCAGGGCCGGTCCGGGCTCCGGCGTGACCACCCGGACGTGCGCACCCGCATCGCGCAGGTCGTCGACCCGCTGCGTGGCGGTGGGGCCGCCCCCGACGACGACGGCGAGGCGACCATCCAGGTCGAGGGAGACGACGTACTCGAACGGCACCTCGGGATCAGCCGGGCGTCGTGGTCGCGCGCACCACGGCGCCGTCCTCGGTGAGGTGGATGCCGCACTCGGTCTTGCCGTCGAACGAGGACCACCGGCCCGCACGGGCATCCTCGCCGTCGCCCACCGGACGGGTGCAGGGCTCGCACCCGATCGACGCGTAGCCCTGCTCCGTCAGGGGGTGCCGGGGCAGGTCGTGCTCGACGAGGTAGGCCTCGATGTCGTCGTCGGTCCAGGTGGCCAGCGGGGCGACCTTGACCAGCCACCGGCCGTCGTGCTGGCGGGCCTCGACCACGGGCGTGGCGGCGCGTTCGGGGGTCTGGACGCGGCGGACGCCGGTGGCCCAGCCGTCGAAGTTGGCCAGCATCCGGCGCAGCGGCGCCGTCTTGCGCATGCCGCAGCAGGCGTCCGGGTCTCGCTCGTACAGCGCGGGACCGAACCGCTGGTCCTGCTGCGCGACGGAGAGGTCGGGACGCACGTCCAGCACGGTCAGGCCGAGCTCGCGCGCCAGCTCGCGACGGAAGGTGGTGGTCTCGGCGAAGTGGAACCCGGTGTCGAGGAACAGCACCGGTACCTCGGGGGCGACCCGGCTGAGCAGGTGCAGCAGCACGGCGGAGTCCGCGCCGAACGACGAGGTGACGACGAACCGGGGCACCACGTGGGCGGCCCAGGCCAGCACGCGGTCCGCAGGACGGCCCTCGAGCATCTCGGCGGCCTCGACCGCCATGGCACGGACGAACTCGGCGTCCTCGGCGTCGTCGGTCGCGCGGAAGCTGTCGTCCTCGCCGACCGTCCCGCCGTTGAGCACGCCGCTCACCGAATCGGCCACCGCGCGGCGGTGGTGGTCGCTGAGCACGGCCTCGCCGGCGTCGACCGTGCCCGGCCGCCGGCCCGGGCGGGTGTCACCACTGCTCGTCGGGCGGTCGGCGGGAGATCGGTCCGCCACGGCGGCACGCGCGGGAGACTCGAGGTCCACGGCGAAGAGCCCCTCGTCGGTCGGTTGGGCGGGAGTTGGAGGTGCAGCGTCCGGACGGGAGGACGGATCGACCACCTGAGACCGTCCGAACCGTGCATACTGCCCGCGATCCGCTCGCACGGTGGGTCGAAAGCACACGAACCGCCGGGAATGGTCCGGACCATGGGCCTGTCCTGTCCGTACAAATGACGGCCGATGGCCGGGAGGAGCGCACGTGCTGGACCGTCTGCGAGATGCTCGTGTCGTGGTGACCGGCGCGGCGGGATTCCTCGGCTCGCACCTGTGCGAACGGCTGCTCGACCTGGGCGCGGCGGAGGTGGTGGGCATCGACAACCTGCTCACCGGTCGCCTGGCCAACGTCGAGCGCCTCTTCGGTCGCGACGGGTTCCGGTTCGTGCGCTACGACGCCACGGACTACCTGCACGTGCCGGGCGAGGTCACCCACGTGCTGCACTTTGCCTCGCCCGCCTCGCCGATCGACTACCTCGAGCTGCCGATCCAGACGCTCAAGGTCGGGGCGCTCGGGACCCACAAGGCGCTGGGGCTGGCCCACGCCAAGGGCGCGACCTTCATGCTCGCCTCCACCTCCGAGGTCTACGGCGACCCGCAGGTGCATCCCCAGCCCGAGGACTACTGGGGCCACGTCAACCCGATCGGCCCGCGCGGTGTGTACGACGAGGCCAAGCGCTACGCCGAGGCGCTGACCTACGCCTACCACCGCACCCACGACGTCGACGTCCGGGTGCCGAGGATCTTCAACACCCACGGTCCGTTCATGCGGCCGGACGACGGGCGGGCCGTGCCGACGTTCATCGGCCAGGCGCTGCGGGGCGATCCGATCACCCTGCACGGCGATGGCAGCCAGACCCGGTCGCTGGTCTACGTGGACGACGAGGTCGAGGGGCTGCTGCGGCTGCTGGCGTCCGACTGGACCCAGCCGTGCAACATCGGCAACCCGCACGAGGTGACGGTCCGGGAACTCGCGGAGACCATCCGCGAGCTGTGCGACTCCGAGTCCGAGATCGTCGAGACGCCGCGTCCCGAGGACGACCCGACCGTCCGCCAGCCGGACATCACGGTCGCGCGCCGCGAGCTCGGCTGGGAACCGACGATCGACCTCCGGGACGGCCTCGCCCGGACGGTCGCCTGGTTCCGCGAGCACGTCCGGGACTGATCAGCCCGCGGTGTCGGCGCAGCCCTCGGTCGACAGCCGCTCGTCCAGGATGTCCGCGGCGATCGTGGGCAGTCCCGCCCCGGGGTCGCCGGCCTCCGCGGCGGCCAGGGCATCGGCCACCACGGCCCGTGCCGCGTCGCAGGAGCCCGCCGCGGCAGCGGCCACCTCGGCCTCCACCGTCAGCAGCCGGGTGCTGGCCACGCCCCAGGCGGTGTGGTCGTCGAGGTCGTCGTGCAGGCGGGCGACCATCGCGCGTGCGGCGTCGTCGTGGCCGGCTCCGGCGAGCGCCAGCGCGGCCCGGGCCCGTCCGGTGAACCACCACGGGCGGGACTCGGAGGCCGTGACCAGGGCATCGACGTCGCCGTCACGGGCGAACCGCGCCCGGTCGGCCAGCGCCGCCGCGCCGTAGGAGGCGGGGTTCCACCGCAGCGTGGTCCGCGCGGCCGCAAGTGCGTCGTCGACCCGTCCGTCCTCCAGGGCCGCGGTGCCGACGGCCACCCAGTGGTCGTCGTGCCACGGCAGCGGCCCGTCGGTCGTCCGCTCCAGCGCGGCCAGCCCGACCGTCGCGGCCAGCACGGCCGCGAGCCCGGCCGCGACCGGCATGGCGGCCCCGTGGCGGACCACCGGCCCTCTCGACCGTGCCACGACGAGGATGCCCACCGCCATGGCGCCGAGGCCGGACAGCAACGGGTAGTGCCAGTCGAAGTCGACGCCGCTGTGCACGAGGAACAGCGCGGCCGCGCCCACCGCGCCCACCGTGACCGGTCCCCGGAGGTCCGCGGGCCCGGACGTGGTCGGGGGCGAGCGCAGCAGGCGGAGCCCCAGCACCGCGGCACCGAGCAGCACGCCGGCGAGGGCGACCAGCCCCAGCAGGCCGAGTTCCCCGGCCACCTCGGCGTACTCGTCGTGGGCGGAGCTGGTGAGGTTGCCCGACGGGTCGTTCCACGCGCGGGCCAGGGTGGCGTACGACCCCGGTCCCTGGCCGGTCAGGGGGCGGTCGGCCCACATGCCGAGCGCGGCCTCGGAGTGCTCCACCCGGGCCAGGCCCGTGTGCACGGGGCTGACGCCTCGGTCGGCGATCGGGTTGCCGCCCGCGGGCTGCATCGACAGCAGCCCGGCGACGGTGAGCGCGGCCAGCATCCCGGTCGCGAGCAGCGCCACGACGGGCCGCCAGGTGGGTTCGCCACGGGTCCGCGTGGTCCGCCAGGCCACCGCCACGGCCACCGCAGCCGCGCCCGCGGTGACCATGACGCCGCCACGCGAGCCCGACAGCCACGTGCCGGCGAACCCGCTGGCCGCCAGCAGGAGGAGACCCGCGCGCATGATCCGCGTCGACGCGAGGCCGGCGCCCAGGAACCAGACGGCGAGGATGCCCGTGAGGGCCGCCGACTGGTTGTGCCACGACAGCGGCGCCCACTGGGCCGTGCCGGTCTCCGTCTTCGCCCACCAGACCGACCACGCGCGCTCCTGGTGGATGCCGAACGCCACGACGAGGAGCAGGAGCAGCCCGGCCGGTGCCCAGGGGCGCCGCCACAGCCGGGTGGTGGCGAGCAGGAGGACCGGCGCGATCGCGTACTGCACCAGCGGCAGCGCCATGTCCGCGCGGTAGGTGCCGAAGCTCGCCCCGAGGACCAGCGCGGCCAGCCAGCACCCGAGCAGCACGACGGCGGTCCGGGGCCAGTGTCGCACCTCGGCGGCGACGGCCGGCAGGGCTGCCAGTGCCACGGCGCCGAGGACGACGGCCGCGCGCAGCCCACGGGCGCCGTCGTCGTCGGACAGGACCAGCAGCAGCGTCACGATCGGCGCGGCCGCCAGCAGGTCGGCGACCCAGCGGACGACCACGGCACGGTCCGCCCGCAGCCGGCCCAGCAGGCCGTCACGAGCGGCACCGGTGCGGGCGTCCGCCGCCACCGGCGCGTCGACCATCGTCATCCCTGCCGTCCTCGCCGTGTCCGAAGAGGTCATCGGCACGACGGGGCGGGACCTTCAGTCGGCGGCCCGGGCGGTTTCGGGGGTGGCCGAGCCCGTGAGCCGGAGGTGGATCTCGCGGGTCGCCGTCGAACGGTTCAGGGTGTAGTAGTGCAGCCCCGGTGCGCCGGCGTCGATCAGTTCCTGGCACAGCTCCGTGGCCACGTCCACGCCGATGCGGCGGACCTCGTCCGGGTCGTCCTCGACCGCGTGCAGCCGGTCGGCCAGCCACGTCGGGAAGGCCGCGCCGGACAGCCGGGCCATGGTCTCGATCTGGCGGACGCTGGTCACCGGCATGATCCCCGGCAGCACGGGCGTGTCGCAGCCGAGCGCGGCGAGCTCGTCGACCAGCTCGACCCACGCCTGCGACTCGAGCACGAACTGGGTGATCCCGAAGTCGGCCATCGCCAGCTTGTGGGCCGTGTCCTTCCGGTCCTGCTCGCGCGAGGTCGACAGCGGGTGCAGCTGGGGGTGGACGGCCACGCCGACGGAGAACTGGCCCTGGCCCACCTCGTGGACGAGCTCGATGAGCTCGGTGGCGTAGTTGATCTCCACCGGGTCGGCGTCGGGGTTGTCCCGTGGCGGGTCGCCACGCAGGGCGAGGATGTTCTCCACGCCCGCGTCCCGGTACTGGCGCAGGATCTCCCGCAGCTCGTCGCGCGTGTGCGGGAACGCCGTCAGGTGCGCCATCGGGGTCATGGAGGTCTGGTGCAGCACGTCCACGACGATCTGGTGCGTGCGCTCCCGCGTGTTGCCCCCGGCGCCGTACGTCACGGACACGAACGACGGGCCGAGCGGCTCGAGCGCCGTCAGCGCGTCGCGCAGGTTGCGGTCACCCTGCTCGGTCTTCGGCGGGAAGAACTCGAACGAGGTCGTGCGCCCGGCGACGAGCAGGTCGGCGATCCTGGTCACGGCGTGGTCCTCACGATGGTCACGGCCTGGGGGAGGTGGCCGGTGCGAGGGGCGTGAGGCCGGACTCGGCGACGCGGTCCGTCCACCGTACCGCCCTGCTGGCACCGGTGGCCAGCCGGGGCCTCAGCGGCGGCGGGGCCCCGGTGTGGCCACACGGAGACGGACGTCGACGGCGGCCGTCCCATTGCCCCGCGGGCGGACGAACACCGGGTTGAGGTCGAGCTCGGCGACCTCGGGCAGGTCCTCGACCATGGCGTTGATCCGGTGCAGGAGGTCGACCAGCGCGTCGACGTCGGCCGGCTCCGACCCGCGGTAGCCGTCCAGCAGCGGGCGCATCCGCAGCCCGTCGAGCATCTCCGCCACGTCGCGGTCGGTCAGCGGGGTGATGCGGACGCTGACGTCGCGGATCAGCTCCACCAGGGTCCCGCCGAGGCCGGTCAGCACCAGCGGCCCGAAGGAGGGGTCGTGGGTCACGCCGACGACCATCTCGATGCCGTCGTCGACCATCTCCTGCACGACGTGCGTGCCGGCGTGCTCGGCCAGGTCGGCGTCCGCGAGGTTCTGGTCCAGGCGCTCGAACGCGTCACGGGCCGCCGCCGGGGTGTCGAGGCCCAGCTCGATGCCGCCCACGTCCGTCTTGTGGATGGGTGCGGCGACCTTCAGGGCCACCGGCACGTCCCACTCGCGCTGGACGTCGGCGGCCTCCTGCGGGGAGGTGACGATGGCCGACCGCGCCCGGGGGATGCCGTAGGCGTCGAGGACTGCCTCGGCGTCGGCCTGCGCGAGCCACGCGTCGTCGGCGTCATCGGCGTCGGCGAGCGCCGCCTCCACCACGCGCCGGGCGGCATCGGGGTCGAGGCCGTCCGGGCGGACGACGCCGCCGAGGGGCTTGGACCGCCAGTCCGCGTACCGCGCGACGCGCCCCAGGGCCCGGGCGGCGTCCTCGGGGAAGGCGAACGACGGGATGCTGGCCTCGGCGAGGGCGTCCGGGATGCCCCGCACGGACATGAACACCGACACGATCGGCACGCCCTCGTCGACGGACTCGCGGGCGCGGGCGAGGGCGGCGGCGACATCGGCCGTCTCGGTGGTGCCGGCCGGGATGAAGATGACGAACACCGCGTCGACCTCACCCGAGGAGCCCAGCGTCGTGACGGCCCGCTCGTAGCCGGCCGCGTCGGCCGAGGCGATCATGTCGACGGGGTTGAACAGGCCGGCCTCGGGGGGCAGGAACTCGAGCAGCCGGTCCTGCAGGTCGTCGGACAGGCGCGGCACGGACAGGCCGTTGGACTCGCACGCGTCGGCCGCGAGAATGCCGGGGCCACCGGCGTTGGTGACGATGCCGATCCGGTTGCCGCGGGGCAGCGGCTGGGACGACAGCAGCGTGGCGACGTCGAACAGCTCCTCGAGCGTGTCCGTGCGGATCACGCCGGCCTGGTCGAACAGCGCCTGCACGGCCACGTCACCGGCCGAGATCGCGGCCGTGTGGCTGGTCGCGGCCCGCTCGCCGGCCGAGGTCCGGCCGGACTTGACCGCCACGATGGGTTTGGTCCGCGAGATCCGGCGCGCGATCCGGGAGAACTTGCGCGGGTTGCCGAACGACTCGAGGTACAGGAGGATGACGTCGGTGTCGGGATCCTCCTCCCAGTACAGCAGCAGGTCGTTGCCGGAGATGTCGGCCTTGTTGCCCACCGACACGAACGTCGACAGGCCGAGGTGCAGGTCGTTGGCGTGGTCGATGACGGCCAGGCCCAGCGCCCCCGACTGCGACGAGAACGCCAGCGTCCCGGGCATCGGGAACGTGTCGGAGAACGTGCCGTTCATCCGCACCGCCTCGGTGGCGTTCATGATCCCCATGCAGTTGGGGCCGACGACCCGCATGCCGTGGCCGCGGACGACCTCCATGAGCTCCTCGTGCCGGGCCCGGCCCTCGGGACCGGCCTCGGCGAACCCGGCGGAGACGATGCAGACGGCCCGCACGCCGATCTGGCCGGCCTCGTCGACGACCTGGGTCACCAGCGGCGCCGGCACGCACACGATGACGAGGTCGGGGACCGTCGGCAGCTCGGTCACCGAGGGGTAGGCCTTGACCGCGGAGATGTGTTCGGCGCTGGGGTTGACCGGGTACACGACGCCGCGGAAGCGGCCGTGCAGGATGTGGTCGAACACCAGCCCGCCGATCGACTTCGGGTCGCGGCTGGCCCCGACGACCGCCACGGCCTCCGGCGCGAAGAAGCGGGTCAGCGAGGCCGTGGCGGCGCGCCGCTCGTCCTCGTCGACGACGCGGAGGAAGTCCTCGCTGATGTCCAGGCCGAGGTCGGAGTGCACGACCGTGGACTCGCGCCGGTCGACGTGCTCGAACCCGAGCTCGCGGATGAGGCGGAGCATCCGTGCGTTGTCGGCCAGCACGTCGCCCGACAGGGTCCGGACCCCGACGTCGTAGGCGGCCATGGCGACGTGGCGGACCAGGGCGGTGCCGATGCCGCGGCCCTGCTGGTCGTCCTCGACGAGCGCGGCGAACTCGGCGTGGTCGGGCTGGTCCGGGTCCTGCACGTAGCGGGACACGCCGACGATGACCTCGTCCTCGCCCCGGCCCAGCGTCGCGACGAGCGCGAACTGCCACTTCGGGTCGAACTCGGTGAACCGCTTCACCGTGCGCTCGTTGAGGTCGAACGTGCCGTGGAAGCGCTGGCGTCGCGACCGCTCGGACGTCCGTTCCCACATCCCGAGCAGCCGGTCGGCGTCGTCGGGTCGGATCGGCCGCACGTGGACGGTGGTGCCGTCGGGCAGCACGTGGTCGTGGCTGTGCTCGGGTGGGGCCATCGAGTGTGCTCGTTGCTCCGTGGGACGCTCGTCACCGACGACGATAGGCCAGACGCCACGGGCCGAGCGCCGGGCCGTGGACGACGCCAGCCGGCCGACCGGGATTCTCGACGCACGACTGCCGGCGGGTTGGTTCACTGGTCGCGACGACACGTCGAGGAGGAAGCGTCGTGGACGGGCTCGGGATCGACCGGCAGTCGGCCGCCGCCGAGTCGCGGCTCGACGCGATCGATGACGGGCCCAGCCTGCTCGGTGACGAGGACCGCGTCGAGCTCGGCGACGGGATGCACATCGAGACCGACCCGACCGACCTCGACGGCGACGACACCGACGACGACGGGCACGCGCTCGTCGACCACGCCGAACTGGTCGACGAGGTGTGCGAGGCCTTCAACGCCCGCGACATCGACGCCATGGCCGAGCTGTGCGCCGGGGACTGCGAGACACCCGGGCTCGCGAACGACATCGACGACCTCCAGCAGGCCATGGCCGACCTGTGGGAGCGCCGTCCGACCATCACGATGACCCGGTCGGTCGATGAGGACGGCACCGCCGTGGGCGTGCTGTGGGAGCGGGGCGAGACGGCCGCATGGGCCCCCATCGGCGCCTGCCACGTCGACGTGGACACCGACGGCCTCGCCGCGGTGCTCGAGTTCAGCGACGACGTGGG
>CAZDIF010000060.1:0-9867 GCA_964505365.1 uncultured Actinomycetota bacterium | reverse complement strand
CTCGATGACGATGCACGGGACGACGAGGTAGCCGATCACGCTGGCCCCGATGCTGGCGACGATGGCGGCCAGCACCACCGGGATCCCGACGACCACGGCGGCGACCGGGTGGACCGCGACCGCCAGCAGTGCGACGAGGGCGAACCCGACCCCGACACCGACCAGGATGGCGAGCCCGACGAGCACGAGGGCGCCCAGCGTCCGCCAGTAGTGCCGGGCACCGGCGCGCAGCGCGTCCTGCCAGCTCGGTGCGTCCTGCTCGGTGGCGTGGGCGCCGAGCCACGTCATCGCGGCCTGCACGAGCGGGACCGCGAACAGCGTCAGCAGCGACCCGACGATGGTCAGGACGAGGAAGCGCGGGTCCGGGGCCTCGGGCACGGGCTGCGACAGCGCCGCGAAGGGGGACTGGAACCCCGCGCTGGCCAGCAGCTGGATCGGGCCGAGGATCAGCACGACGATGATCACCGCCGGCAGGGCGGTCGCCCGCAGCATGCGGAAGCACGTGTCGAGGATCTGCCCGACGGCCATCGGGTGCATCGGCACGACGCCGACGCGCCCGTGGGACGGCCGGGCCCCGGGCGGTGGTGGCGGCTGCCCGGTCCCTGGCGGCGGAGGAGGTGGCGGTGGTGGTGGCCCGGCGTCCCCACCGCCGGGCGTGCTCCAGCTGTCACTCATGAGTCCTCGATGCGGTCGACCACGAGGGCGGGTGCGGCCACGGGAGCGTCCCGCAGCACCAGCACCTCCCCCAGCTCTCGTTCGGCCCACTCGGCGTCGTCCTCGGTGGCCGCGTGGACGCGCACGGCCACGTCGTCGGCCGCCAGCTCGGTGCCGATGGGTGCGAGCACCTCCAGCCCCACGGCCGGGTCGATCTCGTCCCCCCGGCGCTGCCGCCCGGCGCCCAGGCCGGCGGCGATCTCGCCGATCCGGCGGCACGACCACGAGGCCACGGTGCCGGCGCCGAGGGCGACGTCGCGGACCACCGGCGCCGCCGGCAGCAGCTCGTCCGGGCGGTCGACGACCGCGGGGTCGCCGGCCTGGGCCTCGACGAGCATGCGGAAGCGTTCGGCCGCGTCACCCGACGCCAGTGCCTGCTCGACGCGGGCGCGAGCGTCGTCGGCCGCCACCCCGGTCAGCGCCAGGCCCGCGGCCGCGAGGTCGAGGCACAGGTCACGGAAGCGCCCGTCCCGGCGGCCCGTCAGCACCTCCACCGCGTGGCGGACCTCCAGTGCATTGCCCACCGCCGGCGACAGCGGCTGCGACATGTCGGTGACCAGCGCCGCCGTCCGCCGGCCGTGGGCCCGACCGATCTGCACGCACAGGCGGGCGAGGTCGGTCGCCTCGCCCGGGTCGGCCATGAACGCCCCGTCGCCGGTCTTGACGTCGAGCAGCACGTGCTGCGCGCCACCGGCCAGCTTCTTGCTCATGACGCTGGCGGCGATGAGGGCGGGCGACGACACCGTCGCCGTCACGTCCCGCAGCGCGTACAACCGCTTGTCCAGCGGGACGAGGTCCTGCGTCGCCGCGGCCACGGCGAGGCCGATCCGCTGGACCTGGTCGTGGACCTGGTCGGGGTCGAGGTCGACCCGCATGCCGGGGATGGACTCGAGCTTGTCCAGCGTCCCGCCGGTGTGCCCGAGCCCGCGGCCGGACAGCTTGGCGACCTGCGCGCCGCACGCGGCCAGCAGCGGGGCGACCACCAGCGTGCAGGTGTCGCCCACGCCGCCGGTCGAGTGCTTGTCCACCGTCGGCCCGGTCAGGTCGGACAGGTCGACCACGTCGCCGGAGGCCACCAGGGCCTCGGTCATCACGACCGCCTCGTCGGTCGAGAAGCCCTGCAGGACCCCGGCCATCATGAAGGCGGCCATCTGCTCCTCGCCGACGTCGCCGGCGAGGTAGCCGTCGAGCAGGGCCCGCAGCTCGTCGGCGGACAGCTCGGCGCCGTCGCGCTTTCGGGCGATCAGCCGCGGCGCGTCCAGCCGCACCCCGTCGCTCACGACCGCGAGGCGCAGTCGATGCAGGTCACCGACAGCGGCCGTGCCTCCAGCCGGTCCTCGTCGATGGGGTTGCCGCAGACCGTGCACACCCCGTAGCTGCCCTCGTCCATGCGCGTGAGGGCCTCGTCCACCTGCGCGACGCGGGTGCGGGCCTGCTCGATCTGGGCCAGCAGCTCGCCCCGCTGCTCGGTCGCCTGGCCGGAGTCGGCGAACCCGTCGTTGCCCACGTCCAGGTTCATCACGCTCTCCCCGTACGGATCGGCGCCATGGCTGTTGAGGAACTCGACGTGCTGCTCACGTTCCTCCGTCAACTGCTCGCGCAGGCGATCAAGCGTGCCCACGTCCATCGCGCACCCTTTCGGTGGGGATTCCCCGACGAGGCTAGCGGCGAGGTGGCGCCCACGGCCGCTGCTTGCGCCCCTCGTCCCACGGTCGGGGACACGGGTTCGCCCCGCAGGCCGACGCGCGCGCACGCGCCGCGGCCGCAGGCTGGGGTCCAACCGATGGACGGAGTCGACATGTGGACGTGGGTACGGGCGACCGGCGAGGTCCCCGAGCCGATCGACCGGGTCGCCGGGATCGCCCTGGCCGGCGACGGGCTGGCCCGCTGGCACGACCTGCTGGCGGACACCTCCCCCGGTGACGGCCGGGAAGGGCGTGCCGTGGTGAACCTGCGTGGGCGCGAGGTCCCCGCCCGGCTGCGGGTGACGGGCGGGGTTCGTGACGTCGTCCACCTCGCCCTGGAGGACGCCGATGGCGCCGTCCTCGAGCTCGACGTGGTGCTCGCCCCGTGGCACGGCGGCACGGTGGTCGAGCTGGGCGCGGCCGGCGAGCGCTTCGACGGGCGCCGGCTGTCCCGGATGGCGCTGGGGCGTGCGCTGCGGCGCTCCGTGGCCACTCTGGACCACCTCGCCCGCGTGCCAGCACCGACCTCCGACCGTGGTCGGAGGACCCATCTCCTCCCCGAGGTGGAGGTCCCGGGAGGGCGGTCACGGCTAGCGTGACGGGACACGCCGAGGAGGTGCGCGTGGGCCTGTCCGCACCCACATGGCTGCGGCCACACGGGGACGGCCAACTGCTGCCTCCCGACGACCCGCGGGCGCTGCTGGATCCCGCGCTGTGGCCGGCGTGGCTGGCCCCCGCCGAGGCCGCCGGCCAGGTGCTGATCGTGGTGCTCAGCGCCCTCGAGTTCGGCGGGGCCTGGCCGCCGGTCGTGCTGCTGGTCGCGTCGCTCGTGCCGTGGACCGTGTGGCACCTCGGCGTCCGGGTGCCGTCGCTCCTGCTGGGCGCGCTCGTCCTGCTGCCGCTGGCCGCCGTCACCGTCCGGCCGGAGGCGTTCGGGTGGGTCGACGCCTCGGCGGCGCACGGCCCGCACATGCCGATGATGCTGCTGGTGCTCTTCGCGTTCCACGCGGGCGTGGCGGCGTCGCGCCGCGACGCGATCCTCCTCGGCGCCGGCATCACGGCCATCCCGCTGGCGCGCCTGGCGGTCGTGCCGGCGTTCGGCGAGCAGGTGATGCTGTGGCTGGTCGCGCTCGGCCTCGGGCTCACCGGCGGGGTCCTGCTGGCCCACCAGACCCGGCTGGTGCTGCAGTTGCGGGCGGCGCAGGCGGCGCTGGTGGAGGAGGCTGGCTCACGGGAGCGGCGCCGCATCGCCCGCGAGGTCCACGACGTGATCGCCCACTCGCTGGCCGTGACCATGCTGCAGGTCAACGCTGCCCGGATGGCCAACGACCGCGGGGAGCCGGCCAAGGTGGCCGAGGCGCTCCGCGACGCCGAGCGGGTGGGCCGCGCCAGCCTCGACGAGGTCCGCGGCACGGTCCAGCTGCTGCGCGACGGCGACGACCCGACCACCGCGGCCCTGCCGACCGCCGCGGACGTCGGATCGCTGCTGGACGAGCACCGCCGCGCCGGGATGCAGATCACGGGCGATCCGCCGGCCGCGCTCGCCGACGTCGACGGGGCCGTGGGCCTGGCGACCTTCCGGGTCGTGCAGGAGGCCCTGACCAACGCCGCCCGCCACGCCCCCGGCCACCCGGTGACGATCGACGTGGCGGTCGACCCGGACGCGGTCACCGTCACCGTCGACAACGCCCTCGACCGGACGCTGGGCGACACGGGACCGGGGATGGGGATCGTGGGCATGCGGGAACGGGTCAAGCAGCTGGACGGGCGGCTCGAGGCCGGTCCGCGGGACGGGCGGTGGCACGTCGTCGCCACCATCCCTCGCCCGGCCGCCGTCACCGGCGGCACGACGGAGGAGAGGGGGTGGCATGGTCCGCGTCCTCGTTGTTGACGACCAGCAGCTCGTGCGCGTCGGCGTCTCGCGCATCCTCGAGGCGGATCCCGACCTCGAGATCGTCGGCGAGTGCAGCGACGGCAGCGAGGTGGTCGAGGCCGTCCGGGCCCATCGCCCCGACGTCGTGCTCATGGACGTGCGGATGAAGCTCGTCGACGGCGCGCAGGCGACCCGGGCCCTCGCCCAGCTCGACGACCCACCCCCGGTGCTGGTGCTGACCACGTTCGGCGACGACGACACGGTCGCCGCGGCCCTGTCCGCCGGGGCGGCCGGGTTCATCCTCAAGGACGCCCCGGGCGAGGAGCTCGTGCGGGCCGTGCGGCTCGTCAGCGAGGGCGGTGCGTGGCTGGACCCGACGGTCGCCGGCGGCGTGATCGAGGCATACCGGTCGTCCGCGCTCCCCCACCGCGCCGCGGTCCAGCGCGTGGACGAGCTGACACCTCGCGAACGCGAGGTGCTGCAGCTGATCGCCCGCGGTCGCACGAACCAGGAGATCGCGGCCGACCTCGTCGTCAGCGAGGCGACCGTCAAGACCCACGTGGGGCACGTGCTCGACAAGCTCGACCTCCGAGACCGTGCCGCCGCCATCGTCCTCGCCTACGAGCGGGGACTCGTCCAGCCCGGCGAGGCCTGACCCCCGAAACTGCCGAGGAGGCGACCATGAGCACCGCCGCCGTCACCGACCACCCACGGCCGGCACCCGGCCCGACCGGGCGTGCGGCGCTCCCCGGCCTGCGGGGCGTGCGCCGCGACCCGCTGGGCACGATCCTGGGCCTCCAGGCCACCCACGGGGACGTGTTCGCCGTGCGCCCGCCGGCGTGGATGCCGGGGGTCCCGTCCGAGATCCTGTATGCGTGCGAGCCGGACGCGGTGCGCACGATCCTGACGGACACCGACCGGTTCGTGAAGCGCTCGCCCGTCTACCGGGAGATGGCCGACGCGCTGGGCGACGGGCTGCTCACCAGCGAGGGGGACCGCTGGCGTGCGCAACGACGGACGCTGCAGCCGCTGTTCACCCGCCGCCGCGTCGACGACTACGTGGACGCGTTCGTGGCCGCCACGACCGCGGTCGCCGACCGCTGGGCCCGCCTCGACGAGGTGGACCTGGGCGCCGAGATGGAACGGGTCACGCTCGGGTCGGTCAGCCGCGCCCTGTTCGGCACGGACGCCACCGACGAGGTGTCGGCGATCGTCGGCGCGACGGACGAACTGTCGCGGGCGACGGTCGCGCGCGGACTCGCGGTCGTGCCGCTGCCCCGGTCGTGGCCGACCCCCACGAACCGACGCCTCGAGCGTCGCCGCGCCGAGCTCGAGGAGCGCGTCACCCGCATCGTGGCCGCCAGCGCCCGGGCGGACGCCCGGCAGAGCCTCGTCACCCACCTGCACGAGGCCCGCGATCCCGAGACCGGCGACCCGCTGTCCGCCGACGAGATCCGCGAGCAGGCCGTGGTCTTCCTCCTCGCCGGCTACGACACGACGTCGACGGCCCTGACGTCCACGCTGCACCTGCTGGGCCACCATCCCGACATCCAGGCCGCGGTGCGTCGCGAGATCGCCGAGGTGCTCGGCGACGGCCCCCCGACCGCGGCCCATGCCGAGGACCTCGACCTCACCCGCCGCTGCGTCCTGGAGGCGATGCGCCTCTACCCGCCGGCGTGGATCACCAGCCGCACGGCAGCCCGGTCGGGCACCGTCGGCGGGCACCGGGTGGACGCCGGGGCGGTGACCGCCACGGTCTTCGCCGCACTCCACCGCAACCCGCGCGTGTGGCCCGATCCGGACCGCTTCGACCCCGACCGCTTCCTCCCCGACGCCGTGCGCGCCCGCGACCACTACGCCTACCTGCCCTTCGGCGGAGGCCCGCGCCGCTGCATCGGCGAGCACTTCGCCATGCTCGAGGCGACGATCGCCCTCGCCATCCTCCTCGCCCGCTTCACCCTCCGCACACCCCCGCGCACCATCCCCGTCCGCCTCGGCATCACCCTGCGAGCCGACGGATCCGTCCCCGCAACCCTCACCCCCACCTGACCCCCACCCGCCCAGGCGAGCGCGTTGCTGCGGACATGAAGGCGCCCTCCCGTCGAAATGTCCGCAGCAACGAGAAGCCGCACTCGCCAGGAGTCGTTGCTGCGGACATGAGGGCGTGATCTCGTCGAAATGTCCGCAGCAACGACCTCAGCGGACGAGCCTCAGCGCAGGACGCTGAGCGCCGTCTCCACCGGATGCGACTCCACCCCGTGCGCGGCGGCGACCCCCTCGTTGGTGACCCGCCCGCCGGCGACGTTGACGCCGGAGAGCAGCCCCTCCTCGGACCGGAGCGCCCCGGCCATGTCGTCCGCGAGGCGGTGGGCGTACGGGATGGTGACGTTGGTCAGGGCGTAGGTCGAGGTGTGGGGCACTGCCCCGGGCATGTTGCCGACGCAGTAGTGGACGACGCCCTCCTCGACGTAGGTGGGGTCGTCGTGGGTGGTGACGTGGGAGGTCTCGGCGCAGCCGCCCTGGTCGATGGAGATGTCGACGAGCACGGCGCCCGGCCGCATCGAGGCGACCATCTCGCGGGTGATCACCCGGGGTGCCCGGGCCCCCGGTACCAGAACCGCACCGATGACGAGGTCGGCCCGGACGACCTCCTCCTCGAGCGTCAACCGGTTGGACTTCAGCGTGGTCACCCGCCCCTGGAAGATCGAGTCGAGGTAGCGGAGCTTGCCGACGTCGAGGTCGAGGACGGTGACGTTGGCCTCCATGCCGGCCGCGATCTGGGCGGCGTTGCGGCCGGCGGTGCCGGCGCCGACCACGACCACGTGGGCCGGCTGCACCCCGGGGACGCCGCCGAGCAGCACGCCCCGGCCGCCGGACTCGCGCTCCAGCGCGTGGGCGCCGACCTGCGGGGCCATGCGACCAGCGACCTCGCTCATGGGGTGCAGCAGGGGCAGGCCGCCGTCCTCGCCGACGACGGTCTCGTAGGCGATGGCGAGCGTCCCCGCCTCGGCGAGCCGCTCGGTCAGCTCCTTGTCCGCGGCGAGGTGCAGGAAGGTGAACAGGGTGAGGTCGTCACGCAGCCGGTGGTACTCCTCGGCGACGGGTTCCTTGACCTTCAGGACGAGCTCGGAGTCGCCCCAGGTCGTGTCGGCGTCGTCGGCGATGCGAGCACCGGCGGCGGCGAACTGGTCGTCGTCGATGGACGACCCGAGCCCGGCGCCGGTCTCGACGAGGACCTCGTGCCCGGCGATGACGAGCTCGCGGACGCCGTGCGGCGTGATCGCCACGCGGTACTCGTGGTTCTTGACCTCGCGGGGCACCCCAATGCGCACGTCGACCGGCTCCTGACACGACTGGCGACCTCGCGACCGAGCCTAGGCCCCCAGCCATCGAGTGTGCGGTCCGGTTGACCATGTTCGCGCCGGCCGCACACCCGAGGTCGGGGGGGTCGGCCGGGGCATGCGGGGTCAGGCCACGCTAGAGGCGAGCAGGAGGCCGACGACGGTCTTGGCGTCGGTGATGCTGCCGTCCCGCACGCCCGCGACGGCGTCGTCCAACGGCAGGCGCACGACCTCCATGTCGGCCTCCTCGGCCTCGAGGACGAAGCCGTC
This sequence comes from uncultured Actinomycetota bacterium, assembly GCA_964505365.1. GTDB lineage: Bacteria > Actinomycetota > Nitriliruptoria > Nitriliruptorales > Nitriliruptoraceae > CAWCLK01. The sequence goes on along the minus strand of CAZDIF010000060.1, from coordinate 1,984 downwards.
CGGGCGCTCGGCCTCGACCAGCTCGCGGCCGAGGTAGACGTGGGTGCGCTCGTCGCACCAGCCGGCGGAGTTCCAGAACGTCGTGAGGTGGTCGAGCCGGCCGGCCCGCATGCCGACCTCCTCGGCCAGCTCGCGCTGGGCGGCGTCGGGTTCGGGCTCGCCGTCGACGTCGAGGATGCCGGCCGGGATCTCCAGCAGGTAGCCACCGACCGCGTGCCGGTACTGGCGCAGCAGCACCACCGTGCCGTCGCCCATCAGGGGCACCACGGCGACCGCGGAGGTGTGCTCGACGACCTCGCGCTCCGACACGCTGCCGTCGGGCATCGCGACCTCGTCGACGCGCACCCGCGACCAGCCGTCGTGCACGACCCGGGAGCTCGTCACCTCGAACCAGCTCGAGCTCACCATCAGGTGTCCGAGATCTCCACGGCGTGCTCGAGCTCGGCGGCGGTGGGCTCGTCCAGCTCGACGGGCAGGCGGCCCTGCAGCTCGCGGTGGCGCTGGCGGGCGGCAGCCACGAACCCGAAGAACAGCGGGTGCGGGCGGTTCGGGCGGGACTTGAGCTCGGGGTGGGCCTGGGTGGCGACGAACCACGGGTGGTCGGCGAGCTCGACGAACTCCACCAGCCGGTCGTCGGGCGAGGTGCCGGAGAACACGAACCCGGCCTCGGTGAACGGGGCGCGGTAGCGGTTGTTGAACTCGAAGCGGTGGCGGTGCCGCTCGTAGACGACCGGTTCGTCGCCGTAGGCGGCCCGGGTGCGCGTGCCGGCGGCCAACCGCGCCGGGTAGGCGCCGAGCCGCATCGTGCCGCCCTTGTTGACCACGTCGTGCTGGTCCGGCATCAGGGCGATCACCGGGTGCGGGGTGGACGGCTCGAACTCGGACGAGTTGGCGCCCTCGAGCCCGAGGACGTTGCGGGCGAACTCGACGCAGGCCGCCTGCAGCCCGAGGCAGAGGCCGAGGTAGGGCACCTCGTGCTCGCGGGCGTGGCGGGCGGCCAGGATCTTGCCCTCGACGCCGCGGTAGCCGAACCCGCCGGGCACGACCACGCCGTCGGCCTGCCGGAGCCGGATGTCGACGTCCTCGTGCTGCAGCTCGTCGGAGGACACCCAGTCGATGTCGACGTCGACGCCGTGGTGCAGCCCCGCGTGGCGCAGCGCCTCGACGACGGACAGGTAGGCGTCGGGCAGCTCGACGTACTTGCCGACGATCGCGACGGTGACCGTGTCGGGGGCGTCGGCCGCGAGGTCGACCAGCCGCTCCCAGTCGACGAGGTCGGGGGTGACGTCCGGCAGCGCCAGGCGGCGGGCCACGACGGCGTCGAGCCCCTCCTCGCGCAGGCCCAGCGGCACCTCGTAGAGGTTGGTGCGATCGATCGCGGCGACGACGGCGTCCGGGTCGACGTCGGACTGCATGGCGACCTTGTGGCGCAGCCCCTCGTCGATGTCCCGGTCGGCCCGCAGCACCAGCACGTCGGGCTGGATACCGATGGAGCGCAGCTCGCGGACGGAGTGCTGGGCGGGCTTGGTCTTCAGCTCGCCGGACGCGGCGATGAAGGGAACCAGCGCGCAGTGGACGTAGCAGATGTTGTCCCGACCGACGTCGTAGCGAAGCTGGCGGATCGCCTCGAGGAACGGCAGGCCCTCGATGTCACCGACGGTCCCGCCGACCTCGGTGATGACGACGTCGACGTCGCCGTCGGCCGCCACGCCGTGGATGCGTTCCTTGATCTCGTTGGTGATGTGCGGGATCACCTGCACGGTCTTGCCGAGGTAGTCGCCGCGGCGCTCCTTCTCGATCACCGACGACCAGATCTGGCCGGAGGACACCGACGACCCGCGGTGCAGGTTCTCGTCGATGAAGCGCTCGTAGTGGCCGAGGTCGAGGTCGGTCTCGCCGCCGTCGTCGGTGACGAACACCTCGCCGTGCTCGAACGGGTTCATCGTGCCGGGGTCGACGTTGATGTACGGGTCGAGCTTCTGCA